>JANTGN010000281.1 GCA_024762895.1 Thiotrichales bacterium | reverse complement strand
CAGACAATTGTCTGGATTTTATTGTCAATCAACATGACCCTGAAGATATTTTCATAGTCCCTCCATTTTCCAGTCCTCTCGTTTTTGAATTGGCCGGCCCTGTGTCCTATTTTGGTATTCGTTTCCACATACTGGGGCATCAGGGCTTTATTCCTGCCCCATTAGGTGAGTGGAATGAGGTTGAGAATGACGCCAGCACGGTAGAGGTTGTGCCGAGCCGAATGTTAGATGCTGTGTATGAATCTTTCGACAGGCCGATGAAATTCAGTGCGCGTTGCCAGTACTTAACGGCCAGGTTGCTGGGTACGGTGCAGGATCCAGATATCGACCAGAGATTGGCGCGATATATTCGGTATTGCCACAAGAATATCTCTTCCAATATCCTTATTTCGGACAGGCAATGCTCAGAATTTGGCCTGTCTGCCCGCCAGCTTCGACGCCTTGCTCATCTGCATCTGGGCTTGTCGCCAAGAGAGTTTGCCAGGGTGCAGCGGTTTCAGCATGCTATTCACCTCGTGAAATCGCAGCGCTATGAATCAGCCTGGTCGGATTGCTACTATGATCAGCCACACTTTATTCGAGAATTTAAGCAGTTGTCAGGAGTGACGCCGACGGAATTCAAAACTTTGTCCGTTTTATACAATAACGAACAGTAAAGTTGATGGATACTCAGTCCTATGGAATTCATTAACCATAGGAGTCGTTCCCATGATAGAGATTGAAGCAATATTTCCGGTTATGGTCACCCCCGAACTAGAAGCCGTAAAACAGTTTTATGAGACGGTGTTCGGTTTTAATACGGTTTTCTATGACCCGGACTTTTATCTGCACCTGGTGTCACCCGGTACAGGTGCGCAACTCGGGTTTTTGATGCCTCATCATGAAACCCAGCCAGCATTTCTCCACCCGAATATGGTCACAGAGGGTTATGTGATTTCTCTGGAAGTGAAGGACGCGGCTCAGGCGTATGAGGAATCAATAAAAATGGATCTGAGTATGGCCATGCCATTAAAAGAAGAGGCCTGGGGGCAGGTGCATTTTATACTCCGGGACCCAGCCGGGTTATATGTCGATATAGTCCAGCACCAGGAGGTCGCTGGTGATTAGTTCAATTACATAAGGTCTCAGGGCCGCTGGAAGCTGCTTATATCCCAGCCACTTACATTGGCAAGCAGTCGATATGACTCCTGTAAATGTTGTAACAGGGTGTCTGCGGGGTTGCTGGTAGAGCGTACAGCTTCATATGGGTAAAACAGCATCGAGTAGCCGAAGTCGGTATTCCAGGAAGCGCCTTCAGTTTTAATGGGAAGTTCAGAAAGTTTCTCCGGTTCGGGGTAGGCATAGGCGTAGAATGCCGGTTCTCGCACAACGGCATCACCCATCCAGAAGCCAAAACTGATGACTTCATGTGAGTAGGCCTCCTTATCGGCATTGGTGCCACTGCTCAGGGGCGGGGCTGCTTTACCCGAGAAGCGTGTTAAAGCCAGGTCGGCATGGTGCCAGAATAGATGCACGGGGGTGCTTTTCCCAAGAAACTTGCCCCGGAACTGCTCGAAGACATTATTGACGAACAGGAGGACGCGCCAGTATTTCTGAATGGCAACAGGGTCATAACTGGCGTGCTCCTCATCCTCGGCAAACGCTATGGTGCTAAACGGCACATCATAGGGCTTTGCCTTAATGGCTACCTCGATGCCCAGTTCTTGCAGGCTTTTCAATACCATGTGATAGAACGTGGAGACCGACTGATTTTCAAGAGGAAAAGATTTTGACTGACCGGTGCTGCATTTGATAACCAGTTGATGTTCAATAAAATCAAAGGCAATCTCAAAGGATTTATCCCGATATGGAATGATGCGAGTCGTCAGGCCGTGACAGGAAACATAAAGCGGCACATGCCACCAGTGATTCTGTTTGGGAAAGCAGGCCATTCTTATCTTGCCGATGATCTGTAGATAGAGATGCAGGGTGTTTTTGCTGTCTTCCCAGTCATCAACCCGTAAATTCGGTAAGCTATCCATTCTGGAGCTCCTTTTTTATCGGGATATTCTAGTTCAGATGGGATTTTTTGCAGATGATACCGTACAGATGACGCTGTTATTCAAATCATTCGCTCTTGGACATGACAATTGGGTCGGGTAGCCAATGCACAATTCATCTTCAAACAGGAAAACCGTCGCAGTCCTGGGCGCCAGCCCTAAGCCTGCCCGATATTCCCATAAGGCGATCGTTGCGCTCAAGGCGGCGGGGTATCATGTGTTGCCGGTGAATCCGGGGCAGACTCAGATCGATGGTCTGACCTGCTACCCTGATCTTGCTGCCTGCCCGGACAAGATCGATACCATCACGGTGTATGTGAATCCTTCTATTCTGGTCAGACGTGTGGATGACATGATCAGGGTGCAACCGAGGCGGGTGATTCTCAATCCCGGTACGGAGTCGGATGAGGTGATCGACAGGCTTGAGGGCGCGGGGATTCAGGTACTACGGGATTGCACCCTGGTGATGCTGAGTGTTGGAACTTTTTAG
>JANTGN010000280.1 GCA_024762895.1 Thiotrichales bacterium | reverse complement strand
TTCAGTGGTGCGATTCTGAATACGCCGATTGATTCGACTATCGGTAATACCGAGGTGGCGCTGCATCGCTCCAACTTTACCCATGAAGACCTGCCGGGTCAGATCGAGGGCACCTCGCATGACTTCCTCACCGATGCCTATCGTGGCGTGGCGGGTACAGATATCGGCGCCATTCGGGGTTTCCGTTATGGTACGCATATCGCTCCAGGCATCGTGAAGCTGGAAGACATCTATCACTATATGCCTATCGGTGCCCAGATTGCCCGTGGCAACATCAGGGGCGGTGGCCTGAAGAACCAGATCGAGAATCCTGCCGATGGTTCCATGAATCCGGACCCACGCCGTTGGAGAGGTGGCTGGCTGTTTGGCTTCTCAGGCGTCAGCTTTGACCTGGACCCTTACCTCACGATTGGCAACCGTGCCAGCAACGTCAAGGTAGGCGACCAGGACCTGGATCCAGCCGCTAGCTATTCCTATGCCTCGTATTGGTACGATAGCGATCCCGATCTGATCAACCGCGTACCCGCTACCGATATCGAGATTGCCGTGCGTGACGCCAATGGTAAGGCAATGTTTGTGCCGGTGGCCGACCGTGGCATCTATCCAGCAATGGATGGGACCGAAATCGTGTGGCAGTACCTGCGCGATAACCTGGGTGGTACCCTGAGCAACCTTGAGACGCATCGCGTTAATCTGTTGCGACCACTACCGGTGCCGGTGTTTCAAAACTATGAAGTACAGGCCCTGCGCGGCGCGCAATAAAGCACCATGTCAATGAACGGGAAAGGCCGGCGTTTATGCGCCGGCCTTTTTTTGCCGGGGATTATCGACATGGCTCATATAGGAAGAAGGGGCAAGGGGATACATTTTGTAAGCTGTGTAACGAGCGTGTAGAGTAGATAGGTCTGTCCTGAGTAATGAATATCAGGCGGGCCATGGGTCAGCATCAGTTGCCCGTCAGCATCAAAAACGAGTTCTTCGGAGGGTGATGATGAAACGCCTTCAGTCTTCAAGTGGAATGTCCCGCACTCCTGTTATCGCCTTGCTCTTTATATCGATATTCATGACTCATGGCGTCCTGGCGGATGACTATGAAAAAAAGCGTCAGGCCCTGGTCAGGGTCATTGAGGCCGATGTCAGGGATACGAGTCTCTATCTCGATAAAGAAGAACTCGATGAGCGTGTACTCGAGGCCTTATCCACCGTGCCGCGTCATCGGTTTGTTCCGGATAAGGTCAAAGATGTGGCCTACGAAAACCGCGCCCTGCCTATCGGCTACAGCCAGACCATTTCCCAGCCCTATATCGTCGCCATCATGACCGACCTTTTGAAGCCAACCAGGGACGACCGCGTCCTGGAGATCGGCACGGGCTCGGGCTACCAGGCCGCCGTCATGGCCGAGATAACGGATAAAGTCTATACCATGGAGATCGTCAGGCCCCTGGCCGAGCAGGCCACGCAGCGATTACAGCAACTGGGTTATGACAATATCGTGGTGCGTCATGCCGATGGCTATTATGGCTGGGAAGAACACGCACCCTTCGATCTGATCATCGTCACCGCCGCCTCCAGTCATGTGCCGCCACCCCTGATCGCTCAGCTCAAGCCCGGTGGCCGAATGATCATCCCCGTCGGCAGTCCCTTCCTGGTCCAGCAGCTGGTGTTGGTGGAAAAGGCGGAAGATGGAAAACTCTCACTCCGGCAGATCCTGCCGGTGATGTTCGTACCCCTGACCGGAGGCCATGAAGACTGTGGCAAGGACTGTGTCGATTAAACGGATCGAAAAGCCCAGGGCCTCATGAAGGCACCTCGACTCTCCGTTGCATTCATCTCGGCCGGCGCGCTGGCCTACGAAGTCTTACTCATAAGACTCTTTTCCATCATCCAGTGGCACCACTTCGCCTACATGATCATCAGCCTGGCCCTGCTGGGCTACGGCGCCAGCGGCACCTTTTTGAGCCTGTCGTATGAACGCCTCAGCAAAAATTTCAAAACGGCCTACCTGCTCAATATCCTGCTCTTCGCCTTTTCATCGGTGGCCTGTTTTCTGTTCGTGCAACAGTTGCCCTTTAACCCGCAGGAACTGTTATGGGGTGGGAGGCAACCGCTCTGGTTGTTCCTGATCTATCTCATCCTTGCGCTGCCGTTTTTCTTTGCGGCCAACTGCGTCGGTATGGCCCTGATGCAGTTCAATGGCGAGGTCTCGCGCGTCTATGCCGCCGACCTGCTCGGTGCCGCTGTGGGCAGTATCGGCATCATCGGCCTGCTGTTTCTCGTTTTCCCCGACCGGGCACTGCTGGTGCTGGGCAGCCTGATCGCTCTGGCCGCTATCGTCGCGGTCGTGGAACTCAATGACCGTTCACCCAGGACCATTGCCATGATCGCGGTGCTGGTCGTTCTACCCTGGTTGCTACCGACGAGCTGGACCCAGCCACAGCTTTCTCCCTACAAGGGGCTAAGCCAGTTGTTGCAGGTGAGCGGGACGCAGGTCGTCCAGGAACGTTCCAGTCCTCTGGGCCTGCTCAGTGTGGTCGAGAGCCACAACATCCCCCTGCGCCATGCCCCGGGCCTGAGCCTCATGGCCACG
>JANTGN010000279.1 GCA_024762895.1 Thiotrichales bacterium | reverse complement strand
AATCCGAAATTAGGCAAACACCGCACG
Organism: Thiotrichales bacterium; assembly: GCA_024762895.1. Classification (GTDB taxonomy): domain Bacteria; phylum Pseudomonadota; class Gammaproteobacteria; order J044; family J044; genus JANTGN01. The sequence continues at coordinate 2,561 of JANTGN010000279.1, read as the reverse complement.
GATGTTGCTGAAGGCTATTACAGTTTCCCCCAAGGCGAACATGTTGTCTTCTACATGATTGGAGAGAAAGGCATAGATATTATCGGCGTTCCGCACAAGGAGATGGATATCATCACATACTTTCTCCCTGATTGAACAACCAGAAAGAAGGTAAAATGCCTGCCGTTGCCAGCCAGTTCCAGTCATTACCTGCCAGTACCGGTCACTCCCACTCTATTATCAATAAGCCTTTTTTATCTTTTATATTCAATGGCTTATTTTCCTGATAAATCGTAATACCATGAAAAATACCATGCTCAGAAAATCCTTCAAAATGCCGATAGCACACCGCCGCACGGCATCTAAGGCAACCTTCCTGGTCACAGCTAGACATCGCGTGCTGTAGAGACTAGTATTTAATCAACTTGATTAAAATAATCATATTGGTGCACCATGAAAATACTCAACGCCAGTGACGCCAAACGCGAATTCGGCGAGGTACTTATTAATGCGCAACACGGCCCTGTTGGTATTAACCGCAATGGCAAACCCGTTGCCGTTGTGATTTCAGCATCTGAATATGCCCAGCTTGAGGCACTCAAAGAGGCACATCTGAAGCAATCCATTGAAGAAGGAATCGCTGATCTGCAAGCCGGAAAAGTCAGCGATGGCAAATCCGTCATCGACAAATTACGCAAGCGGGTAAATGGCTAAGCCGTGGCAAAGTGCAGTCCCCGCTACCAATTCACGGACAAAGCGGAACGTGATCTTGAAGGTATCATCGACTATACCGCCCAGGAATGGGGAGTCGCTCAAGCCAATACCTACCTTGACGGCCTGGAAACGCGCGCACAACTCCTCGCGGAAAATCCAGACCTTGGAATGGTACGCGAGACTCTATGCAAAGGGCTACTCAGCTTCCCTTACGAAAGCCATGTTCTGTATTACAAAAAACACTCGCGGGGTATCGTGATAGTACGAGTACTCCACCAACACATGGACCCGGTGAAGCATCTCTGATTATTCTTTGCAGCCGAACTTCTGAGCGGGTACGGCTGTGAATTGCTGCTGTGCTACTGAACGCACATGATGACATCCCCAAAATCTATTGAGGCAGAGTGCCAGACCACCTGATTCCGGGCGCAGAGTGAGAGCGTTTGAACTGCAGGCGCAAAAGCCGACGCGGTATATGCGCAATCACCGATACCATGAACCACTCGACACGCACGACATGGTACTGGAACGCTGCGCTGATAGTGTGTGCGACGATACCATGATCCATACCGTGGAAAAATGGTACTAACTGCTTGCCGATGCCTGCCAGTGCCAGATGATGCCAGACAGAAACGAGGATAAGTGATTGGTTTTCTGTACTCGCCACGTCTTGCTGCCTGACAGTGCCAGCCAGTGACAGATCTGCGCTACTCCCACTCGATCGTAGCGGGCGGCTTGCCGGAAATATCGTAGGTTACACGTGAGATACCCTGCACCTCGTTAATGATCCTGCGTGAAACCAGATCCAGGAAGTCGTAAGGCAAATGCGCCCAATGGGCAGTCATAAAGTCGATGGTTTCGACGGCACGCAGGGCGATAACGTAGTCATAACGCCTACCATCACCCATGACGCCGACCGACTTAACCGGCAGGAAGACGGCAAAGGCCTGTGAGGTCTTGTCGTAGAGATCATGATTACGCAGTTCGCTGATAAAGATGTCGTCGGCCAGGCGTAACAGATCCGCATATTCCTTTTTGACCTCACCCAGAATGCGCACACCGAGGCCTGGACCCGGGAACGGATGACGGTAGACCATTTCATAAGGCAGGCCCAGCTCGACACCGATCTTGCGCACCTCGTCCTTGAACAGTTCGCGCAGGGGCTCGACCAGGCCAAGCTTCATGTCTTCAGGAAGCCCACCGACATTATGGTGTGATTTGATGACATGGGCCTTTCCGGTCTTGCTACCGGCCGACTCGATGACATCGGGATAGATGGTGCCCTGGGCCAGCCATTTGGCCTGGCTTAGTTTGGCGGCCTCTTCGTCAAAGATTTCAATAAAGAGTCCACCTATAATCTTGCGTTTATGCTCGGGGTCTTTCACACCCTTAAGGGCATGCAGGAAACGTTCTTCGGCATCGACACGAATGACCTTGACGCCCATATGCTCGGCAAAGGTGGCCATGACCTGATCACCTTCGTGCAATCTCAATAGCCCTGTATCGACGAAGACGCAGGTCAGCTGATCGCCAATCGCCTTGTGTAGCAGGGCCGCGACCACTGACGAATCGACCCCACCGGACAGGCCCAGGATGACTTCGTCGCTGCCCACCTGCTGCTGAACGGCCGTGATGCTGTCTTCGATGATGTTATCGGCCGTCCACAGGGAGGCACAGCCACAGATGTCGTGGACGAACCGAGCCAGGATACGATCACCCTGACGCGTATGCGTAACCTCGGGATGGAACTGCACCCCATAATAACCGCGCTCTTCATCGGCGATGCCGGCAATCGGCGCACCATCGGTGCTGCACATGAGTTTGAAGCCATCGGGAATGGCACTGACACGATCACCATGGGACATCCA
>JANTGN010000278.1 GCA_024762895.1 Thiotrichales bacterium | reverse complement strand
ACTACCTTCGGCAATGGCGAGCCATCCATTCTGCCAGTGAACGGAAGCAGCGGCGACGATCATGGTTACCATCAGCGGAACTGAAACCCAGCGAACCCCCAGGCCTATCAGCAGGGCGATGGCGCCAATGACCTCGGTATAGGTGGCCAGGTAGGCCATGAGGGTGGGGAAGGGAAGTCCCAGGCCCCAGTCCGAATTGCCAAACCAGGCGATGATACTGTCCATATCGGCGAGTTTCTTGGTGCCGGCCATCCAGAAGACCGGAACGAGGTAGAGTCTGAGGAGCAGGGGGGCGGTAAAATCCAGGGCGCGTGTCTTATCGAGTAATGCCTGGGCCTTGAGTAGATAGTCCATTGTTATCTCCATTGGTGTTATGGTTTTTATTGATATCGTTTTTCTTTGAGCGGGTATCATCCTCAAAGTTCCTGAGGGCAATTTCTGAACAGCGTAAGATCAAAACGGACAGGCATGAAAAAGGCCCGGTCACTGACCGGGCCTTTGAATTTGAAGCTGTGAAGATTAATCAGCCTTCTTTATGATAATCAATCACACGCTGTACTTCGTTCTTGGAGCCCAGGACCACCGGTACACGCTGGTGCAGTTCGGTAGGCTGGATTTCCATGATGCGACCACGACCGGTGTCGCACAGCCCACCGGCCTGCTCGACGACGAAGGCCATGGGGTTGGCCTCGTACATCAGTCGCAGCTTGCCCGCGTTGCCGGCTTTTTTGATCTTTTCATCAATCGGGTACATGAAGATACCGCCGCGGGTCAGGATTCTGTGTACCTCGGCGACCATGGAGGCCACCCAGCGCATGTTGAAGTCCTTATCGCGAGCACCGGTGGTGCCGGCCACACATTCATCGATGTAGCGCTTAACAGGGGCTTCCCAGAATCGCTGGTTGGACATGTTGATGGCAAATTCCTTGGTGTCTTCAGGAATCTGAACGCCATCACGGGTCATGATGAATTCACCGAAGTCCTTGTTCAGGGTGAACATCTGGACGCCGTTGCCTGTGGTCAGGACCATCAGGGTCGAGGGACCATAGAGGCAGTAGCCAGCGGCGACCTGGGTGGTACCGGGCTGCATGAAGTCCTTATCGGTGTAGGTTTCCTTCTGTTCGGGCGCCTTGAGTATGGAGAAGATGGTACCGACCGACACATTGACATCCATATTGGATGAACCGTCGAGGGGGTCAAAGGTCACCATGTAATTACCACGAACCTTGCCAGCGGGCAGGTTGTAGACATCATCCATTTCCTCGGAAGCCATGGCCGCAACGTGTCCATTGCTTTCCAGGGCCTCGATCATGACCTCATTGGTGATGATATCCATTTTCTTCTGTTCTTCGCCCTGTACGTTTTCGCTACCGGCGGCGCCCAGAACGCCAATCAGGTCACCTTTTTCGACCAGATCGGAGATCTTCTTGCAGGAAATGGCGATATCGTTGAGCAGGCCGGTGAATTCACCAGTCGCACCTTTGATGTCGCGCTGTGTTTCGATAATGTAGTTGGTCAGCGTAGTACCGATATGCATGTCGTACTTCCCCTTAGCGATGTATGTGCGGCCATGTTCTGGGCCGTGCGGGTTAATCCTGGCGCGGGATTATACCAAAAAGGACCGTGGACGGCATTGTGGGCGTTATAATTAGCCCTGAGGTGAGGAATATGGTCATTCAGGGTGTGCTGCTGGATCTTAGTGGCGTTCTTTATATTGGAAATCAGGCCCTGCCGGGGGCAATCGCGGCATTGGGCCGCCTGAGACGGTCTGGCCTGCCGATAAGGTTTATCACGAATACCACACGGACACCCCAAAGTCAGATACTGATGCAGCTGAGTCAAATGGGGCTTGCCGTTGAACCAAAAGAGCTATTCACTGCCCCGGCAGCGGTCAGGGACGTGTTGTTGGCCGGTGGACTTCGCCCCTGGTTACTGGTGCATCCCAATCTGGAGGTGGAATTTCAGGACCTGGATCAATCAGACCCCAATGCCGTGGTGATCGGAGACGCAGGAGAGGGGTTTGATTACAGGCGTATGAACCAGGCCTTTCGACTCTTAATGGAGGGGGCTGAATTTATCGCCATGGGGAATAATCGGTATTTTCAGGAAGCCGATGGCCTTAGTCTGGATATCGGCCCCTTTGTGACTGCCCTGGAGTATGCCTCGGGGCGTCAGGCCCAGGTCCTGGGTAAGCCGGCGCCGGGGTTTTTCCATCAGGCCGTGGCCAGTATGGGACTGGAGCCCGAGCAGGTTATGATGGTGGGCGATGATGTACAGGCCGATGTCGTAGGAGCGATGGATGCGGGACTGAGGGCGACCCTGGTTAAAACTGGTAAATACCGGCCGGGTGATGAGCTCGGTCTCAAGCACACCCCGGCCTGGCTGGAAGACGATTTTGTTAGCCTGGTGGATCATCTGTTAAAGGAAATGAGTTAGATGTTGTTACTGGATAAACTGGCGGAGCAAAGGATTCGGGAGGCTGAGGCCCGTGGTGATTTCGAGGATCTCCCGGGGGCAGGGGAGCCGCTGCGCCTGGAACGGGAGAATCCTTATATACCTGCGGAGTTGCGTACGGCTTATCGACTGCTAAAAAATGCGGGTTATAT
>JANTGN010000277.1 GCA_024762895.1 Thiotrichales bacterium | reverse complement strand
CGCTGGTCGATCTCGCTGGCCCTATTTTTGCCATCCTCGGTGCCCAGTTTATCGTGGCCATCGTGGTCAATATCTTTATTGTATTTCCTGCCATGGGGCGAAATTATGATGCCGCTGTCGTATCCGCTGGATTTGGTGGTATATCGCTCGGATCGACACCTACCGCCATGGCCAACATGACGGCGGTCACGCAGCGCTACGGGGCGTCCCACCTGGCGTTCATCATTGTGCCTCTGGTCTGTGCCTTCTTTATCGACCTGGTGAACGCCTTGCTGATTCCTTTCTTTCTGGGTAACTTTTGAGCTCTGTTATGTTTAGCCGACAATGTCTTTGGCAAAGTGATAACTTTGGATAGTTTATTGGTTACAGTTATTTTTGTAGATAGCCATTTGAAGACAAGTAACAATTTACAATTCAACAACTGCTTTCGGCCAGAAGAAGTCAGAACAGGGACAAAAGGAACTGGACCAGGGGTCAGAACAGGGCCAGTAATCCAGGGAACAGCATAAGAAGTGGTGGAAGCTCTGGGATTGATCAGTTTCTATAAAGAGGGGGAGCTGATCTGCATCAGACCCCCGTCATAATCCTTGATGCTAAAATGAACACCTAGGGTCCGGCGGCTCCGGTATTGGAACTGGAGGATTACTGCCACTCCAGTGATATGTCCAAGGCGCTGTTATTTGTGAGGCGAATTGATTCGCTGCCGTCAGCGGCCTTTATACGATAGATCTCAGGGTTTCCATGACGCATGCTGACGAAGGCCACATAATATCCCAGCGGGCCCCAGACCGGGCCACCTTCTGAATGATCGTTCTGAGTCAGATTAACCTTGTTGCTGCCGTCTGCGTTGATGACATAGATATCACTCTTGCCTATATCCTGGGTAAACCCGACATATAGGATCCTGCTGGGGACGCTGGCGGACTCGATGGTCGACCACACCGGGGCATAGAGACTGCTAACATTCGAGGCGAGGATTGTATGTTGGGTTGTAGAACCGTCTGATTTTATCTTACGTAACTCTGAGGGTGGTTCAGGGTCCGTGGAAAAGCTGGTGATAAATGCAATCTCGGTACCGTCTGGCGACCAGGCCGGACTGAATGTCGATAGTGGTGACTGAGTGATCTGGGTCAGGTTGCCTGAAGGAAGATCCTTGATCCAGATGGTCCAGACATTGCTGTCCCTGCCACTGCTAAACGCGAGACGTTTTCCATCGGGTGACCATGCCGGCTGGTGATCGCTATCAACATTGTGTGTTATTTGGGTTTGCCCAGAACCGTCGGCATTCATGATGTAGATGTTTTCATTGCCGTCTCTATTACTGACAAAGGCGATCTGAGTGCCATCAGGCGACCATACAGCACTGCCGTCTTTAGCGGGGTTGTTAGTAAGGTTGGCCTGGTTTCCACCATCGCTGTCCATGATATAGATCTCGGAGTTACCATCCCTGCGGCTCTCGAAGACGATCTTTTTTCTGTCCGGTGACCATTTTGCAAAACTGTCCATGGACTTGTTCTTGGTCAGGCGCGTTTGAGAAGAACCATCAGAGAGCATCCTGTATATCTCTTTATTTCCATCCCGGTCAGAGGTAAAGAGCAGGGTGCTGAGGTCCCCGCCATTATTGCCATTGCTTGCGATAATGCTGGCGATCCCCAGTCCACCGACGACGATGAATGCCGATAAACTAATTGTTTGTTTAATGACATCTGATATGTTCATGAGCAGGTCCTTCTTGGTTTAAATATAGGTTGATTAAAAATGCGATCAGGGAACCAATCGCAATAGACATAACATCCTTTGGATCGTAGGTGCCATTCTGCAGGTAGCTGGCCGTATTTTCGAGGACTATGATCTCGTCAAACCATGCCGGAATGTATTCCATCAGCCATATACTGGTCGTTGTGGCTTGCCCGAGCTCGAAGATGAGATTGATGGCAAACCACCCAAGGCTTATCAGTGTAACGCACAGTGTCGATCGACAAGCCAATACGCCTGCCGTGATTAGGGAGAATGAAAAGGGATGCAGGAAGGTGGGGAGGTGCTGTCCCAGTCCGCCAAAGGTGGTCATGTAACCCGTGAAATAGGGGTGGCTGTCAGGTACGAAGTAAACGAGGTCGGCGGGACGATCCAGTAGATAGATCAATGTGCCCAGCCCGAGAGCGACAATGCCCAGCATGATCCTGATGACATCCCTGCGATTCATTGCTTGTTGGGCCTCATGACGATGAAGACATCAATCAGCGAGGCCTTGTTATGTTGAGCCAGTCCGGTGATGTTGCTTGTTGCGAAAGATACATTCGATAATGGCTTCATCTTACTGATTGTAAGACATGGTTTGTTAACGTAAAGAACGCATGGTCGATCTATTGATATGGGTCAATAGATATTCATTTTTCCTGAGCTTGTCAGGATGTCTTTAATGATGAGTACAATCTACGCGGCGAACTATGCTCAATGCAGTCCTCCCCCAGCGGAAAAATTCAACAAGGGTATCTGGCTTGAAATGGGGTACCTGACAACTGCCTGGGCTCAGGAATATGGATCTGTATGGGTGATCACTGGCCCTGTGGTACTCGAAGGTCAGCCTTCAGGATGGATTGGGCAAGGGGGGTGATTTCAGGGTAGCGATTCCGGATGCCTTTTT
>JANTGN010000276.1 GCA_024762895.1 Thiotrichales bacterium | reverse complement strand
CCTTCGACACCGGATAGCGGCCCAATCCTTAGGGTAATGGAGTCGACGGTAGAGGCCTGTTGTTCGGCAGCGATCTGGGTGACCTGGTTCAGCATCTCCTGACACACCGCAAACTCATGCATCAACGGGTTCCGTCTCAGCCAGGATCTGGTCGAACAGCTCCCAGGATGAACGGGCCTCTTCCTCCGTCATCTTCTGGATGGCGTAGCCTACATGCACCATGACATGGTCGTTGACGGATAACTCCTCGTCCTGAAGCATAAACAGGCTCACGTCGCGTTCGACACCTTTGGCCTCACATTTCGCAACGAAGCCATCGATAGCCTTGATCTTCATGGGTATAGCGAGACACATTAGATGGCAATGACACGGTAGTTTTGATTTTGATCAGTTAACACCCACATTTTCACAGCGTCAAGTGCAAACGAGATTCTATTGACTAATATCAGGTTTGTACGGGTGCGTAACCAGTAGTATTGACATGACAATTTGCAAGCTTTACAAAGTCATTAAAAAGCGTACAAGACAAATGGTTTTTATTAGCGATCAATAATAAAGAAAATACTAATAAAGCTGACCAATAAAAATAATCTTACAGGAGTCGCGCTGAATTGAAGACCGTCGTATTAGGTATTGGTAACACGCTGCTGGGTGATGAAGGGGCGGGTGTGCATGCCCTGAAACTCCTTGAAAGTCGTTGGGACCAGTCCATTGCACAGGTCGACTTCATCGACGGCGGCACCCTCAGCTTTACCCTCACCGAACTCATCCAGGATGCCGACAACCTGATTATTATTGACGCGGCAGAGCTCAGTAATGACCCGGGCAGTGTCGCAGTCTATGAAAACGAGGCCATGGATGACTTCGTCACTAACGGTAAATGTTCCAGTGTCCATGAGGTCAGCATCTCTGAACTGATGGATATCGCACGACTCACCGAGAGCCTGCCTTCCCGGCGCGCCCTGATCGGTATCCAGCCACGTGATGTGGACTGGTCACATGATCCTTCACCACCGGTCGCAAAAGGCATCGATCTGGCCAGCCAACAGGCAGCCACACTACTGGAGGCATGGCATTAAATGAGTGCTATTAACGATATCCCGGTTCAGGTAGTCCTGGACACCGAAGACCCTAACCAGATTTCTGCGAATGTCCTCGCCATACTGCATGAGATCACTGCGCATCTTCAGAAGCTGCTCAGTGATCACCAATCGGAACTCATCGACCTGATGGGGTTTCTCTCAGACGGGGAACGTGAGGCGCTCAAGCATATACTGGGTGAAGGCGAGGTTTCAGTAAAACTGGATGTGCTGGGTGAATCCACCATCTACGAAACCCTGATCCCGGGTGTCTGGTGGATCAGCCATAGAAGCATCGACAACCAGCCCATCTCCGAGAACATCGAAATTACCCGTATACCCGCCATCCTCAAGTCCGATGACCTGGGCATCCAGGATGGAATCGAGGCATTGAAAGACCAGCTGGATGAGCTGTCATCCGAAACCAACGTCATGGGGGAGCAAGAAAAAGATGAGCAAAGACGACACACTGGCTGACGTACTGCGCGAGCAGGGGGTTAGCCGTAGAGGGTTTCTGAAGTTCTGTGCGGGCCTTGCCACCATGATGGCCTTACCCAGTAGTATGATTCCGAAGATCGCCGAGGCCCTGGAAAATGCCAGGCGGCCTTCCGTGATCTGGCTGTCCTTCCAGGAATGTACCGGCTGTACCGAATCTCTGACACGCTCCCATAGCCCCACCATCGAATCACTGATTTTCGATACCATTTCCCTGGATTATCACCATACGCTGCAGGCTGCATCCGGCCATGCCGCGGAGGAGGCCAGGGAACATGCGATGAAGGAATTCTGGGGTAAGTACCTGCTCATAGTGGATGGCTCCATCCCCATGGGCAATCCCGGTTATTCCACCATTGCCGGTATCTCCAACCTGGATATGCTGAAACAGGCCGCCGAGGGTGCTGCTGCCATCGTCGGGGTCGGCACCTGTGCCACCTACGGCGGTCTGCCGCATGCCAACCCCAATCCCACGGGAGCCGTCTCCGTCGGCGATATCATTAAAGACAAGCCCATTATCAATGTACCGGGTTGCCCTCCGATACCGACGGTCATTACCGGCGTGCTGGCGCACTTCCTGACCTTTGGCACCCTCCCTCAGCTGGATGAAGTTGGACGTCCATTATCCTTCTTTGGTGATTCTATTCACGATCGGTGCTATCGCCGCCCCTTCTACGATCGTGGCCAGTTTGCCAAGACCTTTGACGATGAAGGTGCACGCAGCGGCTGGTGTCTGTATGAACTGGGCTGTAAGGGTCCGACCACCCATAACGCCTGTGCCACCACCAAATGGAACCAGGGCACCAGCTTCCCAATCCAGTCCGGTCATCCCTGTATCGGTTGTTCGGAACCGAATTTCTGGGATGCCGGTAGTTTCTACAGCGCATTGTCCGCACCGCCATCGGATGTATCCAAAGTGGTCGGCCCCGCCATAGCAGCCGGTGCCGTTGCCGGCCTGGCCATCGGTCTGGCCAACCGCATGAAGAAGAAGGCAGCGGCACAAAAACACGAAAAACTCACTGTTGATGAATTGAAATAGTCCAGGGGCTTAACACTTATGGATACCATGGA
>JANTGN010000275.1 GCA_024762895.1 Thiotrichales bacterium | reverse complement strand
AATGGAGCCGGCGAGAGGATTTGAACCCCCGACATCCTCATTACAAGTGAGGCGCTCTACCAACTGAGCTACGCCGGCTCGAGGCGGGGATTATAATCACCTATGCGCGTGGGATCAATCGCAACTTCGATCCAGTCGCTGAACCTTCTGCTTACTGCTTCCCAGGTCCGACCAGACCTCTTCAGACAGAGGATTGTCACTGGCCTCATCATAATCCAGCCAACGGTAAGTTCGATCGCGATAACGTACCATTTTTCTCGGCTGATATCCCAGCGTCCTGATATGCGCCATCCTACGATTTGCCCTGGCCTTATCACTGAACAAGCCCAGAGAGACGGCATTACGAAATTCCTGATCGGTAACGACGTAATAATCCTTTATGCCTTTACGAGCCAGTTCGGCAGCAATTTCAAGGGCCTGCTTACGGCTTTCATAAGGCGGCAGATAGACCCAGTAACCTGCAGTCTCCTGCTGCTCAATGGCTCGAGTCGTAACACGATAACCCTGCCCCTCAATTCTTGACCTGAGTTTTTCCAGGGCCTTTTCACTCATCATCGGGCCCAGGGTATAACAATGACGAACCGGCTCAAGCTGCTGAGGCTCGGTCTCCTCGCTGACCATTACCGACTTATCCGATGTCTCTTCGGGCTTAATCGAAGTGACCTCCGCCTCCTGCTCCGTTAATAGTTCGAGTTGTACCACGTCTGCCGGGACCGGGGGTAAACGCTTTTCCTTTTCGGTAACAGGATGGGTTGCCAGCCAGGCAAACAGCAGCACGTTCAACAGCAGCAAAAGAACCAGGAGATATCTCATTATTGTTTCGCAAACATCAACAGACCATCAAACACCAGATTGTGACATACCTGGCAGGACGGTCCCAGATACTCTGCAATTATTGGCGAAGCCCCACCTGTAATCAGGCACTCGGGGCGCTCGTTCATTAAACCGGTCTGCCGCTCTATCACTTCCCTGATACCCCCCACTGCCGCAAACAATGCGCCTGAATGGACTCCAGAGGCAGTTGAATGGGAAAAACAGTCGATCTCCTCAGCATCAATATATTCAATACCTTTGGTCCTACTGAAAAGCGCCTCCTTCATCATCTCAATTCCAGGCATGATGACACCTCCCAGATGCTCCCCGCACCCCGTCACTCCATCAACGGTTATAGCGGTACCACAATCGACAATGGTAACGGCCTTACGTACCAGCTGATAGCCTGCCGCCATCGCAAGATAACGATCAATACCAAAACGAGTCGGATCATCATAAGAGACCCTGACACCCAGATCGATGCTCGAGGTTCGAAGAAACTCGGGGGCCACCAAACCTAATTGGCTACAACGCTCTGAAAGCCAGGACTCGAAATCTTTTCCAATAACACTGGATACGAGAATTCGATCTATGCCGGACAAACCCAGGAGCGAATCATTCATTGAATTCTCATAATCAGACGTAACAAATTGCTGCGTCAGACCTGGCTCCTGACTACCCCTGATCAGGCATTTAATATGAGTATTACCAGCATCAATAAACAGCCACATTACTCTAACCTCAGGCTAATTTCACCACTATGGAACGCCCTCGTTCCCGTCCCGTCTTCCGTATTTAAAATAAATGCCCCCTGCCTGGTAATACCCGCACCGACCCCAGTCAAAACCCCTTCATCAGTGATAACCCTGACCGCTTTTCCATGGCACAGATCCATAGAAGACCAGCCTTCCTGCAAATCCACACCCTGTTCCTGCTGTGACCTTGCCGTCAAAATAGATTCAACGATAAATCCGACCAGTTCATGACGGCCATATTGTTCTGAGACTGGCTGACTGTTGAGAAAAGCGACGGGCTGGTCAATCTGTTGCTCCAACGAAGCATCCTGACTCAGGTTTAAGCCGACCCCTATGACGATTTTCCAGCCTGATGCATCTTTAGAGGTTTCGACAAGGATCCCACCCATTTTTTTCCCATAGAGATAGAGGTCATTTGGCCATTTCAGCCCAAGCCCATGAAAACCCAGGCCCTGTAGTTTTTCCACAAGACTCATCCCGAGAAATAAAGGAAGGGTCTGCACCCCTGTAAGATCCCTGATACGACAGCCCATGGATAAAGCCAGCTGACTCCCAAAGGGCGTCAACCAATGATTACCGCGCCGTCCTTTACCCTCCAGCTGACATTCAGCAATGGCCAGATGGCAACCCTCCGAAGGCAACTCTGCCCTCAACAACAAGGCATTAGTTGAATCGATTATTTTCAGACACTCTATTTTTTTTATCTGCGACAGGGCCTTATCATCCAAGATGCTTCTGACCTGTTCTTCTGTTATCAGCTCCGTATGAGTAATTAGCGAAAAGACTCCATCAGAGGACTCTTGAAGGGGTAGCCCATTTTCCATCAATCCACGTAGCAATACCTGGTCAGACCTATCTTCTACAACCAGGCCGTCACCGGTAGCGGGGTCTGCCATGGCCTTAATCAAGGCTTCTGCCCTTGTAAGATTGCGACTTTTGTTCATCGTGATTCGAAAGAACTCTTGCTATAGTTAGATAAATGTTACTATTTTGACCATTATGAGCATAAAAGGACTTCCTGCAAAAACCCTGTTAGCCACTCTACTTTTAAGTGGCGGCAACCTATGTCATGCAGAAATCTACATCCATCAGCAGGATGATGGCACCACCTGGTTCAGTGATCGAAA
>JANTGN010000274.1 GCA_024762895.1 Thiotrichales bacterium | reverse complement strand
GGCAGGGTGATATCGGGCATTGCCTCTTTCGCGCTATTGATATTGAGCATCAGGGGCATAATGGGGTGGGCATAAGGCGTCATGGATAATTCGATCACGCCATCATCGGCCAGTTTTCTATAGCGTCCCAGCACTCCGGATAACAACTCACCAATGATCCCCATCAGGGAACGTCTTTCACGCAGGGTAAAGTTATGCCCTTTTTCGATCAGTCGTTTAATCCGCTCATCCGAACGACGGACGGTCTCCCCCATCCAGGCCAGGTGGTACCAGACCAGGATATCGGCCAGGAACTGGTCATTGAAATAATCAGCGGCCTCCGGTCTTTCACGCATCCAGCGGACCATATCGGCCAGGAGCTGGAATCTTGGATAGATGCTAATCAGGCGTTCTTCATTAGCCTTTAGGCAATTCTGCACAAGGGTCAGACGCTCTTCCGGGGTATCGGGCAATACCGGGTTGGCCAGGGCATCCAGCATAGGATCATTGATGGGACGTCCCGTTTCCAGAAACCCACGAACCTGGGAAGCATAGTCTTCAATCTGTTCCAGCAGGGTCGGGGCAAAATTAACCACCGCCCGCGCCCCTGGAATATTTTCCAGGTGCGCCACCATATCCACATAATCCTTGATGGCATGCAGATAGGTCCAGGGCAAACGGTACTTTCCAGAAGAGGGGTCAAGATACTGAGGCTGGTGCATATGCCAGCACAGCACCAGCTTGATGGGCGTTGGTTTATCGGACATATCGGTGGCGCATTCCCAGCATATCGGGAGTCACCAGCGTGATCCCTTTTTCCGTGACATAGAACCGTCTGGCGTCTTCTGCACGATCTTCACCGATCATCGTGCCTTCAGGGATGACACAACCCTTATCGATCACGGCATTCTTAATTGAGCAATTACGCTCAATCACCACGTTTGGTAGCACCACTGAGTTGGTTACCTCACTAAAGGAATTGACTCGAACATTGGAGAACAGAAGGGAGTGGCGTATAACGGAACCTGAAATAATACAGCCACCGGAGACCATGGCATCGACGGCCATACCCCGGCGATCCTCATCATCGAATACGAACTTGGCCGGGGGTAGTTGTTCCTGATAGGTCCAGATGGGCCAGTCATTGTCATAGAGATTCAGTTCGGGGGTTACTCCAATAAGCTCAAGGTTAGCCGCCCAGTAGGAATCCACGGTCCCCACATCCCGCCAGTAGGCCTGACCACCAGTCTTAGGATCGTGAAATGGAAAGGCGATTACACGATAATTTTCAATAATGGCCGGAATGATGTCTTTTCCAAAATCATGGTTAGACCCAGGCATATCGGAATCCTTGATCAGCTGCTCGAACAGGAAGGCGGTATTGAAGACATAGATGCCCATTGAAGCGAGGGCCTTGTCCGGCTTGCCCGGGATGGAATCCGGCTGCTCGGGTTTCTCGGCAAACTCACGTACCCGGCTTTCGCCATCGACCGACATGACACCAAAGGCCTTGGCCATCTCCAGGTCAACCTCGAGACAACCAACAGTCATATCAGCACCACTCTCAACATGCCTTGCGATCATGTCACCATAATCCATCTTGTAAATATGGTCGCCCGCCAGGATCAGTACATACTCCGGGTTATGCTCACGAATGATATCCAGATTCTGGTAAACCGCATCGGCCGTGCCTTCATACCAGGAGGTCTCAATACGCTGCTGGGCTGGTAGTAATTCAACAAACTCTCCAAACTCACCCCGCAGGAAACCCCAGCCCTTCTGGATATGCTGTATCAGCGAATGGGCCTTGTACTGACTGAGTATGCCGATCTGGCGAATCCCCGAGTTGATACAATTCGATAATGGGAAATCGATAATGCGGAATTTTCCGCCAAAGGGAACGGCGGGCTTGGATCGCCACATGGTCATCTGTTTTAGCCGCGATCCACGACCTCCGGCTAGCACCAGAGCCAGCGTATTCTGGGTAATGCGACTGATAAACCTGTGCGAACCTGATTCCATAAATATCACCTGTTTGTGATCCGTGGCAGTGGCGAGCTTCCTCTAGGGATGTAACAATGTTCCTGGAGGATGCCCTTAATTATTTACGAGCGGACTTTAGCAAAGTTTACCTTAAAACTTTATGATACGAAGCCCCGAGAGGGTAAAAAGTATTCATTGGGAGCAGTCGTGCCAACAAAGACCAGACTAAATCAAGATTTACAGCGCATCATTGACGCACGTCATCATGACCCCTTCTCTGTGTTGGGCCGACATCCCAGTGATGATGGTCAGGCAAAAGTCGTCGTCTTTCGCCCTCTGGTAGAATCAATGCGTTTCGCCGATGGCGGTCCTGAACTCACTCGCATCACCGGAACCGACCTGTTTGAATGGACGGGACCCGCCAGCATGGTCAGCATCCATTATGAACTGGAATGGACGGATAATACCGGTTATATCGGACGTGGATTCGACCCCTACTGCTTTGGCCCTCAGCTCAGTGATTTCGACATGCATCTCTTCAATGAAGGGACTCACCAGCATGCCTATCGTCTGATGGGCGCCCACCCACATATCGTCGACGGTATAGAAGGCACCCTGTTTTCTATCTGGGCCCCGGCAGCGGAACGTGTCAGTGTCATCGGTAATTTTAACCAGTGGGACGGGCGCACCAATCCAATGCGCGTACGCGGTGGCACTGGAATCTGGGAATTATTCATGCCCGGTCTTCATGC
>JANTGN010000273.1 GCA_024762895.1 Thiotrichales bacterium | reverse complement strand
TGTTTGCCTGGATGGTGGAAGATCTTAGTTCACTCGTTTTAAAAGGAATGAAGGAAGAATCACCCTTACCACATTCTTATTCTGAATCTATACAGGTTAGTTGATCGAGAATTATCAATGAAAACTACGCAGGAAATAAAACATTTACAGGCTGAATTAAAGTCCATGGGTGTGAAGTATTGCCTGGGTGCCTATGTCGATATCCATGGCATCCCCAAGGGCAAGGTTGTTCCCATTGCCCATCTTGAGCATATGGCGCATGGATCCGAACTGTATACCGGCTATGCCCTCGATGGTCTCGGCCAGGCGCCCAACGATGATGAGATTGCGTCGGTGCCGGACCTGGACCATATCATCCAGTTACCCTGGCAACCCGAGGTGGCCTGGATGCCGGCGGATAACACCTTTCATGGTGAGCCTTACCCACTGAATACGCGTGTGGCACTCAAGGCCATGCAGGCAAAAGCGGCAGAGATGGGCTTTGGCTTCAACCTGGGTATCGAGGCCGAGTTATTTGTTCTGAAACAGAATGAAGATGGATCACTCGAGGTACCCAACCCCGACGATAAACTGACCAAGCCCTGTTACGATGCGCGTGGCTTCCTTGACCAGTTTGGCTGGCTCGATAAGATGGCGACGACCATCAACAGTCTGGGCTGGGATCTCTACTCCTTCGATCACGAAGATGCCAATGGTCAGTATGAATTTGACTTCATGTATGCCGATGCCCTGACCACCTGTGATCGTTATACCTTCCTGAGATTAATGGCCAAGGAGTATGCGAAAGAAGAGGGCCTGGTTGCCACCTTCATGCCCAAGCCCTTTGCCGATAAGACTGGCAATGGAGCACATTTTAATATGTCGCTTTACGATCTGGAGACGGGTGAAAACCTGTTTGCCTGTGATCCCGCCGATGACCCTAAGGGGCTGGGGCTGACAGAACTGGGTTACCAGTTTATCGGGGGCATCATCAGGCATGGCAAGGCCCTGTGCGCGACCTTTGCCCCGACGGTAAATAGTTATAAACGCCTGGTACGCCAGGGCGATATGCCTTATTTCACCTGGGCGCCGGTATTCAATTCCTTTGGATCCAATAATCGCACCAACTCCATTCGTGTTCCCATGGGCGGTGGTCGTTGTGAATCACGCAATGCCGATGGTGCAGTCAATCCTTATCTGGCGGCAACCCTGGCATTGGCCGCGGGCCTGGAAGGCATCAGGGAGGGGATCGACCCGGGTGCGCCGCAGGAAGATAATCTTTATGAGCTGAGTGAGGCACAAAGAGCAGAGCGTGGTATAGAGTTCCTGCCTAAGAACCTGCTGGAGGCGGTTGATGCCTTTGAGGCCGATCCGTTTGTGGTCGATGCCCTGGGCCAGGAGCTACGGGATGAATTTATCACCTATAAGCGCCAGGAGTGGAATGCCTATCATCAGACGATCTCTGCCTGGGAGATCGAACGTTACAGCCATTTATTCTAGGTCGAGACGATGAGTGCGGTTCTGGTCATAAAAAACGATGCAAAAGAGGGTGCTGGTCAGTTAGGCAGTCTACTGGATGCGCGTGGTTTTGATCAGAAGATCCTGCCTGGCTGGGAGGTGGATTATGGTTCAATCAGGCCCATGGATTATTCCGGCCTGGTCGTATTGGGAGGCGCGCAGGGCGCGTATGAGACCGATATCTATCCCTACCTCAGTGATGAAATAAGACTCATCCAGTCTTTTGTCGACGCCGGTCGGCCGGTCATTGGCCTGTGTCTGGGGGCGCAGTTGCTGGCCACCGCTTTAGGTGGGGAAGTCAGACAGAATGTGAACAAGGAACTGGGCTGGCATGACATTCAGCTTAATGACGGTGGCCTGGCTGATCCGTTAATGGAAGGGCACCCAAAGAGGGCATCGGCCTTTCACTTTCATGGTGACTATTTCACGACGCCACCAGGTTGTGTGAATCTGGCCAGTTCCGATATCACGCATTGCCAACTTTTTCGCTTTAAAGAAAACGTCTACGGGTTTCAGTATCACGTCGAGGTGGATCAGCCTTTGATCGAGGTGATGTGCCTGAATAATGTCGATTACATGGCTGCTAATGGTGCGGATGCACAATCGGTGGTGGATAAGAGCAAGGCGTTTATTGACGAATATATGCGGCGCTCAAGGGCCGTGCTTAATTCATGGATTGATAAGCTGGAGGAAGCAGCATGAGTCACGCAATGGTAAATAACCCCGGTGGGGTTGCACGGATCAGTATCTCTTTACCCGAGGGGCTGTTACATCAGCTCGACGGGATGGTGGCGGAGCGCGGTTTTGAGAGCCGCTCACAGGCCATTGCCGATATGATTCATCGGCAGGTCACGGAACACCGTGAGGAACTGGGTCATGACATCATGGCGGGTACGATTAACCTCGTGTTTGATCATTCCATTCCCGGGGTACAAAAACACCTGGCCGATCTACAGCATGAATATATCGATGAAGTAATCAGTGCCCTGAACGTCAACCTGATCCAGAACCGCACCCTTTCGGTGATTCTGGTACAGGGACCTGTCAGCAAGCTTAAAATGATTGCTGATCGAATGATTACCTGCCGTGGAGTGATCACAGGAAAACTGTTAATGTCCACGGCCATTATTCCGCAGGTTCATCCCCTGCCGGCAACGCAGAGCCAGCCGGTTGGTTGATGAAGTAACGATTAGATAATGATGGAAAAAATCAATGAGTGAACAAACACCCGAGCCCGGAACG
>JANTGN010000272.1 GCA_024762895.1 Thiotrichales bacterium | reverse complement strand
GACGGAGCCGATAGTGCCTTCCACCTCGACATGGCCCTGGTGACCGATCATGACGATGCTATAGCCATCCTTTTGGTAACGCTGGGCCTGCAGATGTACCTTGGTCACCAGTGGGCAGGTCGCATCGATCACCTGAAGGTTGCGCTTCTTGGCCTTTTCCTCAATCTTGTTGGCCACGCCATGGGCACTAAAGATGGTAATGGAACCCTCGGGGACCTCATCCAGGTCTTCGATGAAGATGGCACCTTTATCACGCAGATTATCTACTACATAGTGGTTATGGACGATCTCGTGCAGGACATAGATAGGAGCACCATGGATCTCCAGGGCGAGATCGACGATATCGATTGCCCGTACGACTCCAGCGCAAAACCCCCGGGGTTGGGCGAGTACCAGCTCCATAGTGACGACCTCCAGACCTAATGATGCTTATAAAGGCCGCATTATAAGGTTTTATGCGGTCGGCGGAAATAACTACAAAAAAGCAGGGGATTATAGCCCGAGTTCTGCGATCAGGTCACGGTTGAGTAACCAGGCGTAAAAGGCCGTGGCCAGAAGGGCGTGACTGAGGGCCAGCGGCCAGAGTGTTCGGTAACGGATATACAGTAAAGTCCACAATATGCCCAGGGGCCATGTGCCCAGTACTACCCACCAGTAGGGGAGATGGACCAGGGCATAGGCAGATCCGTTGATGATTGCAAGCCATGGGTCATTGAACCGGGGAAAGACCACCTTGAGTCGACCCAGCAGATAGACCTGAAACAGGGTCTGCTGTACCAGGGCCCAGAGCAGATAGAGGGTGAAACCCAAAAGCAGGTTCGGGCCCAGGATCGTGTGTTCAAGATAAATGCCCAGCCCCAGCATCAGGATAAAAGGCGGCAGGGTGATCAGCGCCGCGTATTGCAGGGTCTTTCTGGTCGTCTGGGGCCCTGGGCATGGATGTTGCCAGATCCTGGACTGGGTAAAGCGGGCATCAATCAGGACATAGGCCAGAAAAAGCAGTGCCACGGGGAGGAAGACGCTCAGCTTATGGGGCATGAGTAGCAGGAAAAGCGGTGTCAGTATGAGCAGCAGTAATAATTCAAGCTGAAAACGACGACGCAGGGGATGATCGCTCATATGGCCTTTGAACCGGAATGGGGCTGGACTTGAAAAAAACGCAGCAGTCCATACTTTATCAGCATTATTCAATATCCAGAAACGGTTTAAATATGTCGGATACGGTAAACATTGTTTGTCCTGACTGCAGTGCAGTTAATCGCATACCCACGGCGCGCCTGGGCCAGCATCCAAAATGCGGCAAATGTAAGAAACCCCTCTTCAGCGCCCACCCGGCAGAACTGACGTCGGCTAATTTCGGCAAGATGATCAGTCGTAACGATATCCCGGTGCTGGTGGATTTCTGGGCGCCCTGGTGTGGTCCCTGTAAGATGATGGCGCCAGCCTTTGAACAGGCCGCGGCGCAACTGGAACCACGCATGCGTCTGGCCAAATTGAATACCGAGGCCGAACAGGCCATAGGCGCCCAGCTGGGGATACGCAGTATTCCGACACTGGCGCTGTTTCGCAATGGTCAGGAGATTGCCCGGCAGCCGGGTGCGATGGGGGCGGCGGACATTGTGCGTTGGGCGACCATGCACGCCTGAGCTGACTTAGATCTCGGTCATCTGCTGATCCAGGACATCCCAGTTTATACCTTTATCATCCAGCCAGTTGATCAGTTCCTTTCTGGCCAGGGTAACCAGGTTCTCAGGGCCCTTGAGGCCGAAATCAATCATGCTGCGGTTTTCCGTACTCGGCAGGCTGGAGAGCTTAAGACCGGGATAGGCCTGGAGTAAATGCTCCATCTGTTCGATTAGGTCACTCTCGGGTGTATTCAAGATGTAGATCCGCTCCTCAATATTGGGCCGGTCATTGAAAAGATGGGAATAATGCTCATCCAGTACCCACTCGGCCATGGGCCAGGCCATGTTGGGAAATCCTGGCAGGAAGTGATGATCAGCGATACTAAACCCCGCCACCTTATTAATGGGGTTTGGAATCAGTGCAGCGCCTTCGGGCAGTTCGGCCATGACGATACGATGTGGATAGGCAGCATCTCCAAATTGTTCCTCGATCAGTCGAGCTGCCTCCGGGTGGCGCCGAAGCCTTAGGCCGGCCGCATGGGCGGCGCAGGCCCGGGTCAGGTCATCCGGTGTACCACCGATACCGCCAAAGCTGAAGACCAGGGCAGACTGAGCCATGGTCTGGCGCAGGGTGTTGGTAATTCGGTCCGGGTCATCGCCGATGATCTGTACCCAGTCCAGGTCCATACCCCGCCTGGACAGCACCTCGATCATATGTTCCATATGGCGGTCCTTGCGATTACCTCTTAATAACTCGTCGCCTATGAGTAGCAGGCCGGTTTCCATCTTGCTCATGGTGTCTTCCCCAGTGTCTCGGCGTAGGCATGCACGGATTCGATAAAGGCCTGTCGCATGGCAGCGTTTCCGAGTTGCTCTTCATTGATCAGTGGTAGCTTAGACTGTTTGGATAACAGGCCTTTGACAAACCCACCCTGACTGGTACCCACTGGCTGGCCCTGTGTATCGAGAATCAGGGCATCATCGATGCCGCAACTGGGTGATCGCGCCTTGAGTATCAGGCCACAGTAATTTTGACTGGCCTGTTGTTGCCCATAGGCATGCAGCTGTTCGGTGACATCAAAGTCGGGGTCATCATGACGACGTATGTGGATCTCGT
>JANTGN010000271.1 GCA_024762895.1 Thiotrichales bacterium | reverse complement strand
GACTGGACGCAGTCTCTGGGCATGATCTTCTCGCTGATCCTGCTGGCTCCCAGCTGGGGCGGTATGATCAACGGCATCATGACCCTGTCCGGTGCCTGGCATAAGCTGCGTACCGATCCGATCCTGCGTATTCTGATCGTCTCCCTCTCCTTCTATGGTATGTCGACCTTTGAAGGTCCGATGATGTCCATCAAGACCGTGAATGCCCTGTCGCATTACACCGACTGGACCATCGGTCATGTGCATTCCGGAGCGCTGGGATGGGTGGCCATGGTGACCATGGGATCGCTCTACGTCATGATTCCTGCCCTCTATGGCAAGAAAGAGATGTACAGCACCAAACTGATCGAGGCTCATTTCTGGACTGCAACCATCGGCGTGGTTCTGTATATCGCTTCCATGTGGATCTCTGGGGTTATGCAGGGCCTGATGTGGCGCGCAGTGAATGAAGACGGCACCCTGACCTATAGTTTCGTCGAGTCACTCGAGGCCATGTATCCCTTCTACTTCGTACGCTTCCTGGGTGGTGCCATCTTCCTGGTCGGTATGTTGCTGATGGCCTACAACGTGTGGAAGACGGTTGCTGGTTCTGAACCGGCAAGAGACGCCGTTCCACAGCCACAACATGCGTGAGGAGATGAGTCATGAGTCATGAAGTCGTAGAAAAGAATATTGGCCTGATGATGGTCTTCATCGTCATCGTGGTCAGTTTCGGTGGCCTGGCCGAGATCGTGCCCCTGTTCTTCCTCAAGGATACGACCCAGCCTGTCGAGGGACTCAAGCCCCTGACGGCGCTGCAACAGGAAGGCCGTGATGTCTATGTCAAGAACGGTTGTTATCTGTGTCATTCACAGATGATTCGTCCCTTCCGTGCGGAAACCCAGCGTTACGGGCATTACTCGGTAGCGGGTGAGTTTGTTTATGATCATCCTTTCCAGTGGGGCTCCAAGCGTACCGGTCCTGATCTGGCCCGTGTGGGTGGTCGTTATAGTGATGACTGGCATCGTGTTCACCTGAGAAATCCCCGTGACGTGGTTCCTGAGTCTAATATGCCAGGCTTCCCCTGGATGGCTGAGACCATGATCGATGAGACCCAGACACCGCTGAAACTTAAGACATTGAGGACATTGGGTGTGCCTTACACCGATGCCGATATTGCCGGGGCCAGCGCTGCCGTTAAAGGCAAGTCTCAGGAGGATGCGCTCGTCGCCTATCTCCAGAGTCTGGGTACTGTGATCAAGACTAAAAGGTAATCGCTATGGATATCGAAGCACTACAGGCGACCTTGCACAGTTACTGGACTGTGGTCATGGTCGTGGGATTTATCGGTATCTGGGTCTGGGCCTGGGGTAAAGGTCGTAAAAAAGACTTTGACGAGGCAGCTCGCTTGCCCCTGGAGGAAGATGACCTCCAGCCTAAAGAACGGGAGGTTAATTAACCATGAGCACGACATTATCGCTTTATATTACATTCATTGTGCTTCTGAATATCTTCGGTTGCGTCTGGCTGATACGCTGGACCAGCAAGAAGAAGGCCGATGAGGCTGCAGAAGGCGATGTCACCGGGCATACCTGGGATGGCCTGGAGGAGTTCAATAATCCTTTGCCTCGTTGGTGGCTATGGCTTTTTTATATCACCATCGTCTTTGCGCTGGTCTATCTTGCCTTGTTCCCTGGTCTGGGCAGTATCTGGAAGGGCCAGTTGGGCTGGACCGAGATCTCTCAGTATGAGAATGAAATGGCAAAAGCCGATGCCAAATATGGGCCATTGTTTGCGCAATATGCCAATACCGATCTGGATGCGCTTCTGAATGAGCCTAAGGCCCTGAAGATGGGGCAGCGTATCTTCCTCAACTACTGTTCCGTTTGTCATGGTTCGGATGCTCGTGGTACCACCGGATTTCCGAACCTGGCGGACAATGACTGGCTGTATGGGGGTACTCCTGAAGCCATCAAGGCATCAATTTCACAGGGGCGTCGTGGGGCGATGCCTGGATGGCAGGCCGTGCTGCAGGACGACGGGGTAGAGGCCATGGCGCACTATGTTGTTTCCCTGAGCGGGCGTGATCATGATGCTGCGCTGGCCAGTAAAGGTGCTGAGCAATATAAAACGCTCTGTATCGCCTGTCATGGGGCAGAAGGCAAGGGTAACTTTGCCCTGGGTGCGCCAAACCTGACCGACAAGGTCTGGCTGTATGGCGGATCGATGGGTGCCATCAAGAAGACCATCAGTGGAGGTCGGAATGGACATATGCCTGCACATCTGGATTTCCTGGGTAGTGACAAGGTGCACCTGGTGGCCGCGTATGTTTATAGCCTGTCTAAGAAATAATTGATTGGCGAACTCCCCTGACTCGGGGATGTCTGGCCGGTACGTGGTTTATCCCGTACCGGCTTTTTTACGCCTATACTCATTTCTGAACTTTTATCATTTCTTACCTGAAGGGGGGTGCCATGTCGGCTGAGCAGTCTAAAGAGATACCCGTTGTACAGAAAATTATTTCCGTCGCCTGGCCTTCATTCGTTATGGCTGGTATTGCGACCATCCTGGTAACCACCCTGTTTGATCCGGTACAGGTCGCGCACTGTATGAACTATGAAGGCGTGAACCGTACCGGTGCCTACAGCATGACGTTTTTTTCTTTCTGGTTGCTCACCTCTACGTCCTGTGCCCTGACCTGCTATTTCAGAAAACCCTCAAGCGAGATCAAATAGATCTGTTGAGGTGGTCATGACTACCGGGCAACATTGGATA
>JANTGN010000270.1 GCA_024762895.1 Thiotrichales bacterium | reverse complement strand
CAGGGTCGCACTCAGTGGAAAGCACGCTGCACTGGGAGCTTTATACGATGATAATACCAACGGCACGGATGCCGGGGCCGTTTACATGTTCGAGGCCTGCACCAATTTGACGGGGTGTTAAGCCTCAGGCCGCTTCGGGATCAAAGGTCTCCTGCAGGAACTGAATGATCTCCCTGGACTCGTACATCCAGATCGTACGATCCTCGTCGTCAATCCGCAGACAGGGTACCTGGACCTCGCCCCCTTCGGCGAGCAGTTCCTCACGGTAGGGCCCCTCTTTCTGTGCATCGCGTATTTCAATGGGTACATTCAGGCGATGAATCTCACGACGCACACGCACGCAGAAGGGACAGGCATAGAACTGGTACAGGGACATGGTCCCGGCCTTCTGGTTGGCTGCTTCCTGCGCCGCTTCTGACCTGACCATTGGCCTGGGTCGGGTAATGAAGTTAATAAAAACGATTAAACGACCAAGTCCTTCACGCAGGGCTTTCAAAATCATGGGGGTTATCCGGTGTTGGGGTAAACTGATGGAGCAAATTTTATAGGAATTGCTATTAGGTTGCTATTTTCAGGGTGATTTCTGAGGGTTTTATTGTTATTACCTGGCTGGTCTATCGTGCCCTTCGGGCATCAGTTTTTCGCCTGTGAGCGACTTCCTTTTTGCAATGCCCATCCATGGACATTGCCCTGCGGGGAAGCTAAAGCTGGCCTAATCTGCTCCCGGCAGATTAGTCTTGCTTGTCCAAGAAAAAGGAAGCAAAGAATAAATTGCCAGGAGCACAAATCGCGCCAGCCCGAAGGGTCAGGCGCAGGGAAGCACCTGGCAAAACGACAAACCCTGCCACGGTGCTTAACGCTGTGCTCGCTATACCGTGGAAAGGGATTGAAGGTCAAAGCCAAAAAAGCATCCCCCTAAGCTGTGAATGCTGCAGACTAAAAAGCATCCGTTAAGCTGGGACTGGTTCAATATGAATCCAATGAATTTGGAAGCCTTATTAAATAGAACACACCCGATTCAGCTGTAAATATAAGTTTTTTCAAAAAGTAGAAATATTTTCATCCCGTTTTAACCCCACTCACCCGCCTGCTGCGTTTTCCTTAATACCAACCCAATAAGGAGAACAACCATGAAACCTTTAGTTACTTACCCGACCCTGCTGTTCCTTCTGTTCCTGGCCCTGTTGCTCACTGCCTGCGGCATGACCGAAGACAATGGCAAGGAACAGCAAACAGGCCCAACAACCAGCGGGAGTACTGATCAGACCGTCAACGCCCGGCAACCCATCGTCCAGCCGGTGCCAGTCACCCGGCCCGCCATCGAAGAGAAGGATGCCACGGCCCCCATACACTCGCAGGTCATGCCGGTGGAAGCGGGCATGGCGCACAGGAAGCAGATGAGCCACGAGGCCTATCGAATGAATAGCCTCTCGCCAGATGACATTCATCAGTCCAGTGCCAGTATCAACCGGGACCGTTTTGCAAAGATCGAGGAAAATGGTGTCATGGCGGTACTGCAGGAGCCCGTCTCGACCTTCAGTATCGATGTCGACAGCGGCGCCTATGCCCTGGTCAGGCGTTCCCTCAACCAGGGTCAGTTGCCCATGACCGATGCCGTTCGGGTCGAAGAACTGATCAATTATTTCGACTATGACTACCCGGTGCCCGATGATCGTAAACAACCCTTCAGCGTCATTACCGAGATCAGCCGTACGCCCTGGAACAACCAGACCCATCTGCTGCATGTGGGTATCAAGGGCATTGAGGTGGGCAAGGACCAGCGACCTGCCTCGAACCTGGTCTTCCTGCTGGATGTCTCGGGTTCCATGAACGCGGCCGACAAGCTGCCCCTGCTCAAGTCGGCCTTCCGTCTCCTCGTGAAGCAGCTCAATGCCAATGACCGTGTCACCATGGTCGTGTATGCCGGTGCCTCGGGCGTGGCCCTGGAACCGACACCGGGTAATGAACAGGGCAAGATCCTCGCCGCCCTGGATCGCCTCAGTGCGGGAGGCTCCACCCATGGTTCTGCCGGTATCCAGCTCGCCTACGCCATGGCGCAGCAGGAGTTCATTAAGGATGGTATCAACCGCGTGATCCTGGCGACCGATGGCGACTTTAACGTGGGCACGGTCAATCACGAACAGCTGATGGATCTGATCGAAGACAAACGTCGTCACGGCATCTCGCTGACCACCCTGGGCTTTGGCCAGGGCAATTACAACGATCACCTGATGGAGCAACTGGCCGACAAGGGTAATGGTAACTATGCCTATATCGACACCATCAACGAGGCCCAGAAGGTCCTGGTCGATGAACTCACCAGTACCCTGGAGACCATCGCCAGGGATGTGAAGATCCAGATCGAATGGAACCCCGAGGTCGTGGCCGAGTACCGCCTGATCGGTTATGAAAACCGCATGCTGGCGCGTGAGGACTTCAGTAATGACAAGGTCGATGCCGGTGACATCGGTGCCGGTCACAGCGTGACCGCACTCTATGAAATCACCCTGACCGATGGCGACCAGCGCAGGCTGGAACCCCTGCGTTATCAGCGCTCGCCCGACGCCGGTAAAAGCCAGTCCAATGAAATCGCCTTCCTGCGCCTGCGCTACAAGGCACCCGACGCTGAACAGTCGAAACTCATCGAGCGCCCGATCTACCGTAATAGCATCACCGAATCTATTGCGAAGACCAGTGATAATTTCCGCTTCAGTGCCGCGGTGGCCGGATTCGGACAGCTACTGCGCGGTGGTCGTT
>JANTGN010000269.1 GCA_024762895.1 Thiotrichales bacterium | reverse complement strand
GGCAAGACCATGCTGGCGAAACGTCTGGCAGGTATTCTCCCTCCCATGACCCCCGAGGAGTCCATGGAATCGGCCATGGTCTGGTCGATATCCCGTCAGGGCTTTAATATCCGCCAATGGGGAGTTCGCCCTTTCAGGGAGCCTCATCATACGGCATCGGGCGTGGCCCTTGTGGGCGGTGGTTCGCACCCTGCACCCGGTGAGGTCTCACTGGCGCATCACGGCGTTTTATTCCTGGATGAGCTTACCGAGTTTGACCGGCGTGTACTCGAGGTCCTGCGCGAACCTCTTGAAACCGGGCATATCAGTATTTCACGCGCAGCGCGTGCCGCAGACTTCCCGGCAAGGTTCCAGCTGGTAGCCGCCATGAACCCCTGCCCCCAGGGCTATGACTGCGATCTGAGGAATCATTGTCGCTGTACACCCGAGCAACAACGCCGACATCGCAACCGTATCTCCGCTCCGTTACTGGACAGGATTGATCTACAGATCGAGGTGCCAAGGCAAACCGCCGAACAGATGCAGCCCAACGGATCTAAAGTTGAAAGCAGTTCAGTGATCAGAAAGCGGGTCACATCAGTCAGAGAGCAACAACTGAAACGCCAGGGGAGGGCAAATGCCCAGCTCCAGTCCGGCGAGCTGGAGCATTACTGCGCCCTGTTGTCCTCAGACAGGGCGTTTCTAGAGCAGGCCATTAACAAACTACGCCTCTCTTCTCGTGCCTACCATCGTATCCTGAAAACCGCACGTACCATTGCAGACCTGGCACAACAGGAAAACATCAATCAGCAACACCTGTCCGAGGCCTTGTCTTACAGGGCCATGGAAAGATTCAGAGATTAATGCGCGCAGGATTAATCAGCCTTAAGGTCGAGCGTCGGGCCATTGGCCGGATTATAGCGCCCCTGAAGACGCCAGTTCCCCTCACTATCCTCGATATGTACGTACCATGCAACGGACGACAGCCCATCAAGTTCAGCGCCATCATATAGCCCCTCGCCCGAGTGACTGAGGACGATTTCCCGATCAAACTGGGAGCGCGTGGGATGTATGAACTTGACGACGACCTGCTCGGGCTGAACACCTTCCAGATTAAGGCGCAACTTGTCGCCACTCAGTTCGATATGAGCCCTAAGCCCCAGATCACGCGCCTGCTGCTCGCTATCCAGCACCTCATTGATGGCGAGCCCTTTTTTGTAATACTCATCTACGACCAGACTGTCAGGATCATTAGCAGCGATAAAGAATGTGGACACTCCCGCAATCACCGCCGATAACGGCAAGGCAATTACCAGCCACAACCATGCATGTTTATACCAGGGCCTGTCGTCTATCGGATCATTCATGGTCTTGGCATTCATAGCACAGGCCCCATAAATCGGGCCTTATCAACGACCTTAAGCTCCGGATCATCCAGGGCCTCCAGGGTGAAAAAGATTTCTGAGCTCGCCTTTTTAAGCACCACGGGATCTACATTAACGCGAACGGTGACGGTATGCACGGTGCCCGGCCCCACCTGAATGGGATTCTCATCGGAATCCAGGGTCAGTCCTTCGAGGCCATAGACACCCAACTTGTACTCGTGTGGCGCCTCATCCATATTCACGACCTTGAGCGTATAGACATTTTCGGTCAGCCCCTGATCATTCTCACGATAAAGTGTATTTCGATCTCTGATTATGTCGAGCTCCAGAGGTGTACGCGTAGCAATGCCGTAAAGCACAGCGGAAGACAATATCACCAGCAGCAAGGCATAAATTACAATGCGCGGGCGTAGTAAATGCGTCTTTTTCCCCGTCAGCGCATTATCCGTCGTATAACGAACCAGGCCTCGGGGATAACCCATCTTGTCCATGACCTGGTCACAGACATCGACGCAGGCCGCACATCCGATACACTGATATTGCAGACCATCACGTATATCAATGCCCACTGGGCAAACCTGGACACACAAGGTACAGTCAACACAGGATCCCAGCCCCGCTTCCTCGGGAGAAACATTACGCTTACGGGAGCCGCGAGGTTCTCCCCGTTTCTCATCATAGGAAACAATCAGGGTGTCATGATCAAACATGGCGCTCTGAAAACGAGCATAGGGGCACATGTAGATGCAGACCTGCTCACGCATCCAGCCCGCATTTCCCCAGGTTGCAAATCCATAAAAGAGAATCCAGAAGGTCTCCCAGCCACTCAGAGAAAAGTTCAGGGTTGATTGCCAGAGTTCATGTATGGGCGTGAAATAACCCACAAAGGTAAAGCCGGTCCACAGACCCAGGATTGCCCAGACCAGATGCTTGGTTACCTTGATACGAAGCTTTCTGGCACTCATGGGCGCGGCATCCAGCTTCATCTGTTTGGGACGGTCACCTTCGATCTTATGCTCTATCCACATGAAGATCTCGGTCCAGACCGTCTGTGGACAGGCGTAGCCGCACCACAAACGCCCAGCCAGCGTGGTAAAGAAAAACAGGGCAAAGGCGGCAATCATTAACAGCAACGCCAGATAAAAGAAATCCTGCGGCCAGAACACCCAACCCAGGATATAGAACTTACGCGCAGGCAGATCAAATAGCAGAGCCTGACGATTATCCCATTGCAACCAGGGAGCGAGATAATAAAAACCCAGCAGGGCAAGCATAGCCACCATGCGCAGCCTGGCAAATACACCCGTTACCTCACGTGCATAGATCTTCCTGTGCTTCGCATAGACCTCATCATTATTAGATTCAGTGCCCGCTGAACTGGCCATATTCTAAAACCCCAATGAATTTTCCGAAGAAATTAACATATAAAACATATACAGACGCAAT
>JANTGN010000268.1 GCA_024762895.1 Thiotrichales bacterium | reverse complement strand
GAGATGTCGACCACCATGGCCTTCGTGCGCATGATGACCATCCTGACCCGCGACAAAAAGATTGGCAAGAATATCGTTCCCATCGTACCGGACGAGGCGCGGACCTTCGGTATGGAAGGCATGTTCCGCCAGCTGGGTATCTATTCCCATGAGGGACAGCTCTACCAGCCGCAGGACAGGGACCAGATCATGTTCTACAAGGAGGACAAGTCCGGCCAGATCCTGGAAGAAGGGATCAACGAGGCAGGCGCCTTCTCATCCTGGATTGCGGCGGCCACCGCCTATAGCAACCATGGCGTGAACATGGTGCCCTTCTACATCTATTACTCCATGTTTGGTTTCCAGCGTGTGGGTGATCTGGCCTGGGCTGCCGGTGATCAACGGGCTCGCGGTTTTCTGCTGGGTGGTACTGCAGGACGTACGACCCTGGCCGGTGAAGGCCTGCAGCATGATGATGGGCACAGCCACATCCTGTCTGGCACCATTCCCAATTGTGTCAGTTATGACCCGACCTTTGCCTACGAGCTGGCCGTGATCATTCACGATGGTATGCGGCGCATGTATGTGGAGCAGGAGAACATCTACTACTACCTCACGGTGATGAACGAGAACTACCAGCAACCCGAGATGCCGAAGGGTGCCGAAAAGGGCATCATCAAGGGGCTGTACCTGTATCAGTCGGGTGGCAAGAAAAAGCGCAAGGTCCAGTTGATGGGTTCCGGCACTATACTGCGTGAGGTTATCGCGGCTGCCGAACTGCTGGATAAGGACTGGAGTGTGGATGCCGATATCTGGTCCGCCACCAGCTTTACCGAGCTGCGTCGCGAGGCCCTGGAGGTCGATCGCTGGAATCGCCTGAACCCCCTCAAGGACCAGAAGGTCTCTTATGTCGAACAGTGTCTCAAGGGACGTCGTGGCCCCGTGATTGCCTCCACT
Source organism: Thiotrichales bacterium (assembly GCA_024762895.1). Classification (GTDB taxonomy): domain Bacteria; phylum Pseudomonadota; class Gammaproteobacteria; order J044; family J044; genus JANTGN01. Next base: position 1,943 of record JANTGN010000268.1, on the reverse strand, counting down.
GATTATATGAAGGCCTACCCCGATCAGATTCGTAAATGGATCCCGGGCCGATTCGAGGTGCTGGGTACCGATGGCTTTGGCCGCTCCGATATGCGTAAGAACCTGCGCAGGCACTTCGAGGTGGATCGTTACCACGTCACCGTGGCCGCGCTCAAGGCCCTGGCTGACGAAGGTAGCCTGCCAGCCGCCAAGGTCGATGAAGCCATCAAGAAGTATGGCATTGATGTGGATCGTCCCGATCCGCAGCACGCCTAAGGGAGGGAACCGAAATGGCTTTAAAAGAAATTGTTGTTCCCGATATTGGTGATTTTGACGACGTCGAAATCATCGAGGTCCTGGTCTCCAAGGGTGATCGTATTGAGGCTGAAGATTCACTCATAACCGTCGAATCCGACAAGGCCTCGATGGAGATCCCGGCGCCCGAGTCCGGGGTGGTTGCCGATGTCAAGGTGCGTGTCGGTGATCGTATCTCCGAGGGCGCGCTTATCCTGATGCTGGACCCTGCCGATGAGGCGGTTGAGCCTCCGCCACCGCGTGAGACCAAACCAGAGCCGGCTCCGGAGCCAGAGCCGCCAAGACAGGACAAACCAGCGCCAGCGACGCCTAAGCCTTCGCCAACGGCATCAATCAATGAAGCGAAATTCTCACGCGCGCATGCCAGTCCATCGGTACGCAAGTTCGCGCGTGAACTGGGCGTAGACCTGTCCAATGTTCAGGGTACGGGTAGCAAGGGGCGCATCATTCGTGATGATGTGCAGGGCTATGTGAAGAAGGCCCTGTCCGCTCCTGCGGGTGCAACGGCTGGTGCCGGCCTGGGCGTGGCGCCCATGCCCGAGATTGATTTCAGTCAGTTCGGCCCGATCGAAACTCAACCCCTGACCAAGATCAACAAGCTGACCGGCCAGTTCCTGCATCGCAACTGGGTCACCGTCCCTCATGTCACGCAGTTCGATGAGGCGGATATCACCGAGATGGAGGCCTTCCGTCAGCAACTAAACACCGAGAACAAGGATACGGGCCTCAAGGTCACGCCCCTGGCCTTTATCATGAAGGCCATCGTTGCGGGTATGAAGGAGTATCCTCGTTTCAATAGCTCACTGGACGCATCCGGCGAAAACCTGATCCTGAAAAGTTATTTCCATATCGGGGTGGCCGTCGATACCCCGGATGGCCTGGTGGTGCCCGTGATCCGCGACGTGGATCAGAAGAGTCTGCTCGAGCTGACCCAGGAACTACGCGAGTTTTCCGGCAAGGCGCGCAACAAGCAGCTCAAGCCCGGTGACATGCAGGGTGGTTGCATGAGTATCTCCAGCCTGGGCGGGATCGGGGGCACCAAGTTCACGCCCATCGTGAATGCACCCGAGGTGGCCATCCTGGGGGTCTCAAAATCTTCCATGCAGCCGGTCTGGAATGGAAAAGAATTTGAGCCCCGCCTCATGCTGCCGCTGTCCTTGTCCTATGATCACAGGGTCATCGATGGCGCCGATGGTGCCCGGTTCACCACGTATCTGAGTAAGGTGCTGTCCGACATCCGTCGTCTGTTGCTGTAAGGGAGACAAGCCCATGAGCGAAATCGAAGTCAAGGTTCCTGATCTTGGAGGTTTTGAGAACGTCGAGATCATCGAGGTCCTGGTCGCCCCCGGTGACGAGATCCAGGTCGAAGATTCCCTGGTCACGGTGGAATCCGACAAGGCCAGCATGGAGATTCCTTCCACGCAGGCGGGCGTCATCAAGTCCCTCAAGGTCAAGATGGGTGACAAGATCTCCGAGGGGGATGTACTCCTGGTGATCGAGGCCGGCGAGCAGGCCGCGGCAGAAACCGTAGGGGAAGCGGCCCAACCGGAAGCGCCAGCAGAGTCAGTCGCTTCGGAAACAACCGCTGCTCCAACAGCGGCCAGTTTTACCGGTGAGGCCGATCTGCATGCCGAGGTCCTGGTCCTGGG
>JANTGN010000267.1 GCA_024762895.1 Thiotrichales bacterium | reverse complement strand
ATCCTTGAGTTGTTCGTCGTGCGCATAGAGCATGGACGATTGCATCCTTGCGATGGCCTGGGTATCGGGGATCAGCTCCATGACATAGAGTCTCGAATCGGCAAAGGTCCTTCGTACGGGCTCCTTGAGGTCCAGCACCTCGGGATCACCACTATGGATAGTACCCAGGATATGACTGGTCTTTCCCTCGGGACTGGTGACTAACCAGAGCAGCCCTCGGTCGTAGCTTTGTTCTGCGACAGCCTGACCCCAGGTGATCAGTATAAGCAGTAATAATCCAGGTAAAGAAAATCGAGAAATCATTGCATGCATTCCAACTGACTCCTGCATCCGTTAAGCTGTATAGATGACTGATGATAACGACTTTGTACCAATGGATCGCCGTTTTCGAGGGTTTTTACCCGTCGTTGTGGATGTGGAAACGGGAGGATTCAACCACCAGACCGATGCCCTGCTGCAGATCGCGGCCGTGCTCATACGCATGGACAACAAGGGTGAGTTTTTCCGTTATCGCACCGTAACCTACCACGTCGAACCCTTTGAAGGCGCCAACATGGAGCCGGCCTCCCTGGAGGTTAATGGCATCGATCCCTTCCACCCTCTACGACTTGCAGTACCGGAACGTGATGCCCTCAGTGGCGTCAATAAGGAGATACGCAAGGAAATGAAGCTGAATAACTGCAACCGGGCCATCCTTATAGGTCACAATGCCCCGTTCGACCTGAACTTTGTTAACACCGCATCCGAGCGGGCAGGCATCAAGCGCAACCCCTTCCATCCCTTCAGTACCCTGGATACCGTGACCCTCTCGGCGATGGCCTTTGGCCAGACCGTTCTGGCCCGTGCGGTTCAGGCTGCGGGCCTGGACTGGGATACCAGCGAGGCCCATTCCGCTATTTATGATGCGGAAAAAACCGCTGATCTGTTTTGCCATATACTCAATCGATGGGAACTGCTTGAGCAATCATTCGGCGGTTTTGCTATGGATAGTGCATAATACTTAAAACTATAACGATGAAAAACAAGAGCTTCTAACCACCATGCATGCAGATCTTTCAATAATTATTGTTGATGATATGCAGTTCAGCCGTGCAGTACTGCGCTCGGCCCTGCAAAAAGAAGGCTATGAGGATATCCGCCTGGCTGCCAGCGCCAGTGATGTACTGGACATGTTACAAACACGCAGTGCCGACGTTGTGCTGGCCGACTGGGTGATGCCGGAGATGAACGGTCTGGAACTGACCCATGCCATTCGGCAGATGGATGAGGAACACAATCGTTATACCTCGGTGATCGTGTTTACCGCCATGGAGGGGGAAGAGGCCATGATGGAGGCCTTCCAGCAGGGCGTGGATGACTATCTCACCAAGCCGGTCAATAACAAGGAACTGGGCGCCCGTGTCTATGCCGCCGGACGTCTCGCCACACTGCACAATACCCTGCTCCAGACCAGTTCGGCCCTCTCGGTCGCCAATAATTACCTGGAAGAAATGAACACCACTGACCCTTTGACGGGCATTGGAAACAGCCGTTATATCAATCGACAACTTGAGGCCCAGTTGCTGCAGACCCATTCACGCGGAGGAGAACTGTGCCTGGCCCTGGTCGACATCGATCGATTCCAGCACATCAATAACCAGCATAGCTACGAAACCGGAGACTCTATCCTCAAGGCCTTTGCACGCCGACTGCGTCGTGCCATACGCCCCATGGATGTCGTGGGTCGTATCGGTGCCGATGAATTTGCCCTGATTCTGAGCTATTCAGAACCGACACAATTTCGTAGCAGTATTTTTGACCGTATCCGCGAGACCATCCGACAACGCCCATTACAAACCGGACAGGGCGAACTTGAACTCACCGCCAGTATGGGCGTGTATTGCTTTAATGGTGGAGGGGATGGTATTGAAACCGTACAGGAAATTATACAACAGGCACGTAAAAACCTGCGTGAAGCACAACAGCAGGGCAGTAATCAGATCGTCATCAGTTAGGCATGATGCTCAGCCCCTGAAGACAGAAGTAGCAACGAAAAAGGCCGGATAGTGATCCGGCCTTTTTTTGCGTCGTACAGTCCTCAATCAGGCCATTTACTTGCTGGCGGCTTCCTTGACCATCTTCTGCAGATCACCCTGGTCATAGAGCTCCAGTGTAATGTCACAACCACCCACCAGCTCGCCATTAATATAGAGCTGTGGGAATGTGGGCCAGTCCGCAAAACGCGGCAGGTTCTCAAAGATCTCTGGGTCTGCCAGGACGTTCACATAGGCAAACTCCTCTCCGCAGGCCTTCAGGGCTTCTGCCGTGCGACTTGAAAAACCGCAACTGGGAAACTGTGGAGTACCCTTCATATAAAGAATGACCGAGTTTTCCTCGACCTGTTGCTTAATACGATCCAAAACGTCCATTAATGCATACCTCGGTAATGTGGCAATACGAGCAGTCTAACCCGCAAAGAAAATTCAGCCAAAAAATCTCAACATGTGTGTGGTCAAGTTATATGGTGACGCTGCAACCAGAATTCAAGCAGGGCAATATGCCAGAGCTTACTCCCCCTGATACGAGTCAGGTGTTCCTCGGGGGCCGAGAGCAGTCGATCTACGTATTCACGTTGATAAACCCCCCGCTCGAGACAGGCCCGGGAGTTGAGAATATCACGCATAAAATCGAGGAATTCCCCTCGTACATATTTAAGGGCAGGGACCGGAAAATAGCCCTTGGGCCGATCAATGACCGAGTCGGGGATCAGGCCTCGAGCGATTTTTTTCAGTACATACTTACCACCATCGCGTAATTTCAGTTCTGGTGGCATCTGGGCCGCCAGCTCTACCAGCTCATGATCCAGGAATGGAACTCGTGCCTCCAGCCCCCAGGCCATGGTCATGTTATCCACCCGCTTGA
>JANTGN010000266.1 GCA_024762895.1 Thiotrichales bacterium | reverse complement strand
GGCGGGATGGGTGATTTCCTGCCTCAGGGTTTGTTTTCTTAAATGTTCGGCAATGTCATAGGCCCCTTCCAGGCTGGTCCCAGGCAGAAGCAGGCCAAATTCTTCACCACCCAGCCTTGCAGCAATGTCGCCGGGTCGTCTGGCCTCGGTTGCCAGGATGCGGGCGACCTTCCTCAGGGCCATGTCACCTGCCTGGTGTCCCAGGTTGTCGTTAAAGGGCTTGAAGTGATCGATATCAACCAGGATTAATGACAGTGGCTTGCCTTCCCTGCGGGCACGTGACCATTCTCTTTCCAGGTTGGTGTCAAAGGCCCTCCGGTTCGCGATACCGGTGAGCTGATCAATATGGGCAAGGCGCTCGAGTTCGATACGTAGTTCGCTTGAATCGCGGGTGAGTCGATGAATACGGTTTGCCGTCAAGAGCATGATGAGTATGAAGACACCGAACATACCAGCCATGGTCTGGCTGGTGACATCGCCTTTACCGAGTAGGATCAGGATGACGGGAACCATGGTGGGTAGTAAAAACAGGCTATAGGCATGCCGAACCGAGGCCAGAATGGGCGCTGCCCCGCCCGCCAGGCCGCCCAGGATAAAGGCCAGGAAATAAAACTGTTCGTGCTGTAGTGCGTCTTTAAAAAGGAAGCAGGTGCTGCCCCAGGTGATCCCGGAGATCAGTACGCCGAACTGAAAATAATTCATCCAGATTCTGGCCTTTGCCCTGGGGATATGGGTCTTACTGTACACCCATGCCAGGGCCCCTCGGCCAAGATTGATGGCAGTGATGACGGCAAGCCAGGTTAGCAGGATCTCATGCGGGATCCTGTTATAGAAGAGAATGGTGGTTAACAGGGCAATGGCCAGGTTACCGGCCAGTGAAGGGAGGGCCTGGCCATACAGGGTGTCTACCTGGTCGGCCAGTATGCGCTCTTCCAGGGTTGAGCCATTTTTATCTTGGTTAGTAGCGGCGTTCATAGAATCTGTTTTTTTTGCTATGCGAATCCCTGAAACTTGTATTATCGATCCTAGTTGTTAAGCATAGACTATTCATGCGTTGAGTAGTCGGAGTGATCTAAGGCCATGACAGCTATCAAAGTGATACAGAATCCAGACGAGGCACTGCTAGATAAAATGGGCGTCTATGAGTGGCCGGTCTGGGAGAAGGAGGTTTCCTGCTTCCCATGGACCTACGAGTCCCGGGAGACCTGTTATATCCTGGATGGCGAAGCAGTGGTGTCACCGGATGGGGGTGATCCCGTGACCATCAGGGCCGGTGAAATAGTCATCTTTCCTTCGGGGATGTCCTGTTCCTGGGACGTGCGTAGCCCTGTCCGTAAACATTATTGTTTTGACTGACCCCTCGAGCCCATGCCGGGCTCGAGGGGCAGTGGGTAAGGCCCGCTAGACCTGAGCCATGGCTGCAAAACTCTTAATAAAGGGGCCTGCCATGCGAGGGTCTTTTACCATGGCGCCATAGTCACCGACGATGAACTTCATCTTGCCGGTGGTAAAGGCCATGCCCAGGCCCGTCATCCCGGGGGGCTTGGCAATCCACTTGTTCCACTGGTCTTCCTTGGCGCGTATATCCCAGTTCAGTTCTTCACCATTGTAGGCGCCGGCGCTGGTTGCCTGTCCGTTTTCCACCACGATAACGCCGGTTGGTGCGTCGTCATCTGTAAACCCATAACCGATTACCGAATTGAAACCAATTTCACCCAGTGCGCCCGAGAGCTCGGGTTCATTATTCCAGGCTTCGGCAAAGCCAGCCATCCAGTCTGCATCAAATAAGGCCATGTTGTGACTCCTCTTTTTTATGGGGGATGTTTGATACTAAAGTTCAGATATGATCAAGGATGCTCCGCTTTTTAGACTATTTCAAGATGATTTGTATGGTTAAAACAGTATTAGTAAATGGTGATATTGAGGGATAAACGGTTTTTTTCATGCAATAATGCGGGTTCTTTTTGTCAGCCCCATTCAATATTAACCCTTCGAGAATAATCACTTGTATGCACGTGTGGAACAACGCCTGAACCGGCTGCTGCAGTCTGGCGATGCAAAACTGTTAACCCAGGGCCAGGTCGGCATCGAAAAAGAGAGCCTGCGTGTTTCTCAGGAAGGGACCCTGGCTAACACGCCACATCCCAGGGTGCTGGGTTCCGCACTGACACACCCGAATATAACGACCGATTATTCCGAGGCCATGCTGGAATTCATCACCGAGCCCTATCAGGATGTTGCATCGGTACTACAGCGGCTGCAGGATATTCATCAGTTCGTCCATCGCCAGCTCGACGATGAGATTCTCTGGGCCACGAGTATGCCCTGCGTATTGCATGGTGATAATAGTATTCCTATTGCGCGTTATGGTAACTCCAATCTGGGGATGATGAAGACGGTCTATCGGCGTGGGCTGGGGCATCGCTACGGACGTCCCATGCAGGTCATTTCAGGGATCCACTTCAACTATTCCTTTTCTGATCAATTCTGGGAACAGTTTCAACAGCTAGAGGACGGCACTGGGACGCTGCAGGATTTTCGTACCTCAGCCTATTTTGGTCTGACCCGTAACCTACAGCGCTATGGGTGGTTGATCCCCTATCTTTTCGGGGCCTCCCCAGCGGTCTGTAAGTCATTTGTAGGGCCAGAGGAACATCGCTTTCAGGACTTTAACGAAAACACCTTTTTTGACCCTTATGCCACTTCGTTAAGGCTGGGAGATATTGGTTATACCAACAAGCGCGAACATGAGACGGGCATCCATGCCAACTACGACAATCTCGATGCTTATATCGAAACCCTGAGCTACGCCATCGAAACACCCTGCAAGGAATACGAGAAAATAGGGGTTGAGGTCAATGGACGTTTTGAACAACTTAATGCCAATATCCTTCAGATTGAGAATGAATATTACAGTACGGTCAGGCCCAAGCAGCCCAGTGAGGGTCTGGAGAAACCGGTGC
>JANTGN010000265.1 GCA_024762895.1 Thiotrichales bacterium | reverse complement strand
CGTGATCAACGGCAAGGTGGATTCACGCTTTTTGACTTCATGACGGGTTGCAGCCAGATCTGCCTCGCGACTCTGGATGGTATTATCCAGGGCGGCCATTCGGGCCTGATGTTCCGCCCATTCACTGCGTAGCATCTGTTCCTGGAGTTTAATCACCGAGGGACTCAATCCCTGCATCACCTCTGGGGCGAGTTCAACCCTAAAGTCGATCGTTGTTCCCGCATCCTCGACGCTTCTGTAGGCCAAATGTTCAAGCTTGCGCAGGCGGGCCTGATCCAGTTGCGCAGAGGTTAGTTCCATGACTAATTGACCCAGTTCCGCCTGGGTCGAGGTTGGGTCCAGTTCGATGAGGACATCACCCTTCTCCACCTTCTGGCCTTCTTCCACATGGATGGTTCTGACCACACCGATTTCCATGGGTTGTATGATCTTGCTTCTGCCACTGGGAATGATCTTGCCCTGGGCGGTGGCCACGATATCGATCTTGCCTACCAGGGACCAGACAACGGCAATCAAGAAAAAGATCATCAGTGACCAGGCAATAGCACGGCCAGCCGGTGAGGCCGGTCTTTCCAGGATTTCAAGGGCTGCTGGCAGGAATTCCGTTTCGTGTTTCATCGTGTTACCGGTTTATGGCCTGTACCGACTGCCCACTTTGCAGGGCATGCAGGTGAGCATACTCGCCACGTTGTTCTATTAATTCATCATGACTACCCTGCTCTACGATCTGCCCCTTGTCCATTACTACGATGCGGTGGGCGCCGCGCACTGTGGACAGGCGGTGTGCAATGATGATCACGGTACGGCCCCTGCAGATATCATTCATGTTCTGCTGAATGATGCTTTCGGATTCGTAATCCAGGGCACTGGTGGCTTCATCGAAGATCAGGATACGGGGATTGGTGACCAGGGCACGAGCTATAGCAATACGCTGGCGTTGGCCACCTGAAAGATTACCGCCATGTTCTTCAACGATGGTGTCGTAGCCATCGGACATTTCCAGGATGAAGTCATGGGCACCGGCGAGCTGAGCGGCATGGACGATGGCCTCCATTGGCAAACCAGGATCGCTGAGGGCGATGTTTTCTCGCACCGTGCGATTGAAGAGGACATTCTCCTGCAGGACCACGCCAATACGACGGCGTAACCAGGCGGTATCGACCTGGGCGATATCCACGCCATCGATCAGAACACGACCGCGTTCCGCTACATAAAGACGCTGGACCAGTTTGGTGAGTGTGCTCTTGCCGGAACCGGAACGGCCGACTATTCCAACGACTTCACCCTCTGCAATATCCAGGGATACACCACGCAGGATCTCGGGCCCATCGCTACGATAGCGGAAACTCACCTGGTCAAACTGAATGCGTCCCTTGATCTGAGGGAGAGAAAGCCGTGTCTGGTTATACCCAGGTTCGGTCGGGGTATTCAGGATATCGCCCAGGCGTTGAATGGAGACGCCGGTCTGCTGGAAGTCCTGCCAGAGCTGCACCAGGCGCAGGACGGGGCCACTGACCCGTCCGGCCAGCATGTTGAACGCAATCAACTGACCGACACTGAGATCACCCTGTATGACCGCACGGGCACCGACCCAGAGTATGAGTACAATCACGACCTTATTAATCAGGCCGGCGACCTGATTGGCGATGTTATTGAGATTGGCGGCCTTGAAACTCGCGCTCACATAACCGGCAAGCTGCTCCTCCCATCGGTTTTGCATCTGTGGTTCGATCGCCATGGCCTTGAGGGTTTCCACACCACTGACCGACTCCACCAGAAAGGCCTGGTTCTCGGCACCACGGGTAAATTTTTCATTGACCCGTGCACGTAACACCGGAGTGACAAAGACCGACAAGAGGATATAGGCCGGGATGGAGCCGAGCACAATATAGGTCAGCAGCGGACTGTAGTAGTACATGACCGCAAGGAAGACAAAGGTAAATAAGAGATCTATGACCAGGGTCAGCGCAGAACCCGTAATGAAGCTACGTATGTTTTCCAGCTCACGGACCCTGGCGACCGAATCGCCTACCCTGCGTGCACCAAAATAACTCATGGGCAAACTGAGCAGGTGTTTATATAGCTTGGCGCCGAGTTCTACATCGACACGATTTGTCGTATGTGAGAACACATAGGTACGCAACCCGCCCAATAGCACTTCAAATAGCGAAACCACAATCAGACCAAAGGCCAGTACATCAAGCGTGGTCAGCCCCTTGTGCACCAACACCTTATCGATGACCACCTGAAAAAATAGCGGCGTAATCAGGGCGAAGAGTTGCAGGAAGAACGAGGCAATCAGCACTTCCCCCAGGAGTTTTTTATATTTTATCAGCGCCGGAATAAACCATTTAAATCCGAATTTGGTTTTTTCATCATTCAATAGAGAACGGCGAGTAATAAGAATTAAGTTACCATTCCACGCGGACTCAAAGATCTCACGCGGCAGGGTGAGGGGACGATTTTCCAGTGGGTCCTGTACCAGGACGCGTTCTGAATCGGCCTTGGCAATGACAATCCAATGGCCATCCTTATGCTGTGCTAATGCAGGGAGTGGCGTCTTCTCCAGTTTCTTCCATTCACTTTGTATCTGGCGCGACTTCAGGCCAAGGTGTCGGGCAGCCCGAACAATATCACTAGACTCTACAGGGTCTTTGGAACGGGCGAATCGATGCCTGAGTTGTTCGATCTCAGCGGCGACGCCGTGAAAACGACAGACGATGGTCAGACAAGTGAGGCCCGTATCGGGTGGGGTATCAGGTGAAACGGTGTGAGGCATTCCTTACCATTTATTCTCAGTCCTTAAGATGGAATGGATTATTTCTGATGCTGTCCGAAAGTACAACCCCATTTATTTAAATTTTTTTGGAATTAATTTTATAAAAAAAGAATTCAATAACTATCGGCAGCATTAATGCACAAATCTTTATACAGCTTTCTGTTAATTAAATTATTGTTTAGTAATTTTTAATATAAGAAG
>JANTGN010000264.1 GCA_024762895.1 Thiotrichales bacterium | reverse complement strand
AAACAATGCTTTATGTTGTGTTTTTAGAGGAAATTCTAATGAAAAAAACGCTGTTTATAATGTCAGCTGTGCTGGCATTTCCGGCTATGGCGGAAGAGGATACGGCCATCCTTCAAAAAGATCTGGATAATCTTTCCAGTCAGTATGAGGTGCAGATCCAGGAGATGCAGCAAAGGCTGGATGCCCTGGAAAAAGAACCCCGGGATACGGGTGCGGGCAAGACCCAGAATAGTTTCAACCCGGCCATCAGCCTGATCTTCAATGGCCGATATGCCTCGTTCAGTAACGATCCTGATGATTATTATCTGCCCGGTTATCAGACAGGCCCCCATGCAGGGGTCGGACCGGAAGGCTTTTCGATCGGTGAGAGCGAGCTCAACTTCAGTGCCAATATCGACACGCTATTCTACGGATGGGCGACCATTGCTTTACATGATGATGCGGGAGAACTGGAGATCGATCTTGAGGAGGCCTATATAAAAACGCTGGGGCTTGGTCATGGTACCAACGTCAAGTTTGGACGCTTTTATTCCTCGATCGGTTATCTCAATCAGCAGCACCCCCATGCCTGGGACTTTTATGATGCGCCCCTGATCTACCAGGGACTGTTTGGCAATCAGTTGGCGAACGACGGAATACAGGCCTCCTTCGTGGCCCCCACAGATCTGTTCCTGGAGTTCGGAGCCGAGCTGGGTAATGGCGAGCATTATCCTGCAGGCGGCGGTTCAGGGATTGGCAGCTGGACACTCTATACTCAACTGGGTGGCGATATCGGGATCAGCCATAGCTGGCTGGCTGGTCTGAGTCACTGGTCAGCCCCTGATGTTCAAGACCGGACCGGGGGAGGGCATGATCATGGAGATGCGACCGAGGTACCTTCCTTCACGGGTGAGAGCCGTATCAGTGGTCTGCAGTTTGTCTACAAATGGGCGCCTCGTGGCAATCCGGAAGTCCGAAACTTCAGACTACAGATGGAATACTTCTATCGTCATGAAGAGGGTGACCTTTTACTTGAGGGCAGTGATCCCCTGGAGACAAGCAGTTATAAGGGTGCTCAGGATGGCTGGTATGCCCAGGGTATATATCAGTTTATCCCACGATGGGCTGCTGGCCTGCGGTATGACCGAGTGAACAGTAACAATCAGGGCTCGGATGATGCAGTCCTCGATGAGGCCGGCCTGTTGAGTGATGGATCTGTTCCTCAACGCTACAGTGCCATGGTGCAGTGGCAGCATTCGGAATATGCCCGCCTCAGGCTTCAATACAACCTGGACCGCTCACTGCCCGAGGATGATCACCAGGTCTATATTCAATATACCTTTGCGCTCGGCGCGCATGGCGCACACCAGTATTAGGAGGCCGTGATGAAAACCATAATTCCATTGCTGTTCCTCCTGTTTGGCCTGGTCCAGCCGGTGCAGGCAGGATTAAAGATACTGGCCTGTGAACCGGAATGGGCGGCCCTTGCCCAGGAGCTGGGAGGGGACCTGGTCAAGGTTGATAGCGCAACCACGGCCTATCAGGATCCGCATTTCATCCAGGCACGTCCCAGCCTTCAGGCCAGGGCAAGAAAGGCCGATCTCCTGGTCTGCACGGGTAGTGAACTGGAACTGGGCTGGTTGCCCATCCTGCTGCGTAGCAGCGGCAATCCCCGGATTCAGGTCGGAAGCCCCGGGTATTTCATGGCCAGCGATCATGTACACCTGTTGGGTAAGCCTAAACGGGTTGATCGTAGTGAGGGAGATATCCATGCCGGGGGAAATCCGCATATCCAGACGGACCCACGCAACCTGTTGCCCGTGGCGAGGGCGCTGACGTCCACCTTAATCAAACTGGACCCCGACAATACCTCTGCCTATGAAGAAAGGCTCAAGCAGTTTACCGAACAATGGGAACAGTCCATCCGTGACTGGGAGGTCCTTGCCGCACCGCTAAAAGGCAAGCAGATCGTGGTCCATCATCAGCGATGGATCTATATGGAAGACTGGCTGGGGCTGGAACAGGTGGCCACCCTGGAAGTAAAGCCCGGCATTCCGCCCACTAGCGGTCACCTGGCACAAATACTCAAGCAGATGGAGACAGATCCTGCCTCGATGATCATCTATGCCAGCTATCAGGATCCGAAAGCCGCCGACTGGTTATCTAAGCGTACGGGCATTCCTGCCGTAGAGCTTCCATCTACCGTCGGCGCAGGCAAGGAGGTCAGTGATCTGTATGGCCTGTACGATGTCACCATCAGGCGTCTACTCGAGGCCATTCGGTGAATCTCGAGGCGCTTGATCTGAGTATTTTAGGGCCGGCCATTCTGGCCGGCCTGCTGGTCCTGTCTACCCACGTACCGATGGGGCAGGAGGTGTTGCGACGGGGCATCATCTTCATCGACCTGGCCATTGCCCAGGTTGCTGGGCTGGGCTTAATCCTGATTCATAGCCTGTTGGATGATCCCCACCAATGGGAGGTGCAACTAGCCGTGGCCTGCTCGGCCCTGCTCGGTGCCTGGCTCCTGGCCTGGACTGAGCGTAAGGCGGGTCAATATCAGGAGGCGATCATCGGCGTCGTGTTCGTCATGGCGGCCAGCCTGAGCATCCTGCTGCTGGCCGATAACCCCCATGGCGGTGAACGGCTCAAGGACATGCTCGTCGGCCAGATACTCTGGGTGGACGGCAAAGACCTGCTTAACGTTGCGCTGCTCTATGCACTGTTACTCATCGTCTGGTTCGGTTTTCGTGACCGACTGGGGAGCATGGGGTTTTATCTGTTATTTGCTTTGAATGTCATGGCGTCCGTGCAGTTGGTGGGTCTTTACCTGGTCTTTGCCAGCCTGATTATTCCAGCGTTAGCGACCATCAAGATAAGGCATCGTTTAATACAGGGATACCTGTTTGGGGCCTCTGGGTATCTCCTGGGCCTGATTCTGTCCGCGCTCTACGATCTTCCCAGTGGAGCAGTGATCGTCGTGGTGCTTGGCATCTTAGCATTTGGATTGAATCTCATCATTTATCGGAAAAGCACATGATGATCGAAGCCACGATAAAACAAAAAAATGAAGTGCTGAAAAATTAAATGCATGGATTAGGCATTACCTTGTACATCTTCAGTATTTGTTTAAAGCATCAGACTTCTATCATCTTATTA
>JANTGN010000263.1 GCA_024762895.1 Thiotrichales bacterium | reverse complement strand
GGTAGTGGCTCGGCACGGGGATGGGCGCATATCGGTGTCATCCGGGCCCTGGAGGCGATGGACATCAGGCCTGATGTGATTGCCGGCAGTTCCATCGGTTCCCTGGTGGGTGGGGCTTATGCCAGTGGTAATCTCGATGCCTTCGAGGACTGGGTACGCAGGCTGGAGATCAAGCATATCGTCGGTTTCCTGGATCCCAGCTGGAATGGCGGTGGGTTGATCGAGGGGGAAAAGCTCTTTGCTCATTTCGCCGAACACTTTAAGGACATGGATATCGGGGACATGCGGCTGCCCTTTGCTGCCGTGGCCACCGATATGCAGACCGGTCGTGAAGTCTGGTTGAAGGAGGGCCGGCTGTCGGACGTCATTCGGGCTTCCATCGCCCTGCCGGGGTTGTTCACACCGGCGCGCAGCAGGGGGCGCTGGTATATCGATGGTGGTATCGTCAATCCGGTACCGATCTCGTTGTGCCGGGCCCTCGGGGCCGAGTTCGTAATTGCCGTGAATCTCAATGGCAATATCGTCGGCAAGCATTTCCGGGAACGAAGGAAGGGAAAGGAGCAACAGGAGGAATCCCTTTTCGATAAAGAATTCTGGAACAAGACTGTCGATGCCATTAAGCAGGCAATGTCCAAGGAGACGATGTTAAGGGAGTTGTTGACGCCCAGGGAAAAGAACCCTGGCATGTTCGATGTGATTGCCAATGCGCTTAATATCATGCAGGACCACATTACACGAAGTCGAATGGCGGGTGATCCTCCCGATATCCTGTTGAATCCTCAATTATCAGGGCTGGGGCTGATGGAGTTCGATCAGGCCGATGTGGCGATTGAAGAAGGCAGGCACTGTGTGCGGCGCATGGAGCTCGCCCTGAAGGAATTGATTACCGAGTAATCAGCGATTCTCGGCACCGGATATTTTCAACAGGATTCGGTCCATCATGCGGGTACTTAATATCCGTTTCAGGTTACCGAATAAATAGGTTGGGAAGGTAACGTAATAACGGGCCCTGGGGTGGGGCGATTCCAGTGCATGGATGAGCTTTTTCACCACTGCGTCAGGGGGCAGGGTGAAGGGTGCCGCGTGACCTTCCTTTTGCAGGCGCTTTTCGGCGCCGCGATATTTATCCCTGAAGGGGCTGTTTTCCATATCGATATTTTTCTTCAGCAGGGCGTAGGCATTGGCGCGAAAGCGACTCTCAATTGGGCCCGGCTCAATCAGGCTGAGATGAACCCCGGTGCCCTTTAACTCCATGCGCAGGGTATCACTCAGGCCCTCGATGGCGAACTTGCTGCTATTGTAGGCGCCGCGAAAGGGGAGGGCTACCAGACCCAGAACCGAACTGTTCTGTATGATACGCCCTTCACCCTGATGACGCATGACGGGCAGGATAAGGTTGGTCAGTTCCAACCAGCCGAAGAGATTGGTCTCAAACTGTTCGCGTAGCACCTGGCGGCTGAGGTCTTCCACTGCCCCGGGCTGACCAAAGGCGCCGTTGTTGAACAGGGCATAAAGCTGGCCATCGGTCTTATCTAGCAGGGTCTCCACGGCGGCCTTAATAGAGTCTGAGTCGCTGAGATCCAGCTGTAACGCCTCGAGTCCCTCTGCGCGTAATCTCTCCACGTCGTCTGGTTTGCGGGCACTGGCAAAGACGCGATAGCCGCGCTCTAGCAGAGTTCTGGCTGCTGAGTAGCCAATACCACTGGAACAGCCGGTGATGAGTATGGTTCTCTCTTTTCTCATAAAAACACTTGGGAAACTTGATCCCCGTCCCTATATAATGCCGCAAGTATACCGTTTTCAGGAGTAAAGCCATGCCCATTTATGAGTACCAGTGCCAGGAATGTGGCCATGAACTCGAAGCCATTCAGAAGATGAGTGATGATCCGCTCACGGAGTGCCCGGAGTGTGGCAAACCAGCCCTGAAGAAGATGATCTCGGCGGCTGGTTTCCGCCTGAGTGGGGGTGGCTGGTACGAAACCGATTTCAAGAAAGGCGGCAAGAAGAATATCGCCGAGAAGGAAACCAAGTCTTCTACACCGCCCTGCGCCACGACGGGCAGTTGTCCCTCCTGTAAATAATCTCTTCTTTTAATGCACCTTAAGATGGCACCCGGAGGCCCGGTTTGAAACGATATCTCATTGCAGGCCTCCTGATCTGGGTACCGCTGATTATTACCGTCCTGGTCATTCGTGTCCTGGTCGACCTGATGGATAACAGCCTTTTATTGTTACCTCCTGAGTGGCGCCCCGATGCGCTCCTGGGTATGCATATACCGGGTCTGGGAGTGGTCCTGACCCTGTTGATCGTGTTTCTGACCGGTATGATTTTGGCTAACTTTGTCGGTCGCAAACTGGTCGAGGCCTGGGATAGTATCCTGGCACGTATCCCCTTCGTACGAACGATCCATTCTGCCGTCAAGCAGGTCATGGAGACGCTGTTTTCGCCTAATGGTCGTTCATTTCGTAAGGTCCTGCTTATCGAATATCCCCGCAAGGGTGTCTGGACCCTGGCCTTTCAGACCGGTGAGCCCGAAGGCGAGATACGTGATAAAGCGGGCTGCGATGTCGTTACCGTGTTTGTTCCAACCACGCCGAACCCCACTTCGGGGTTTGTCATTATTGTTCCTCGGTCTGAGGTTATTGAGATGGACATGCCCGTCGAAGAGGGGCTCAAGATCATCATGTCACTCGGTGTGGTTGGGCACAATACCACAGCAGCAGGAACTGGCGATCAGAACCCAGCAGTCGCTACACAGTCCTGAGGAATAATCCTTTTAGCGCAGGGATGCCTGCGCATCAATATTTTTCACGCCATTGTCATTCATGGATCAATCCTAGTTGATGGCTAAAGGTCTAAAATATTAAGTAGGATGGCCTTGATGAATTGGGGCATTTCTGTTTCAGGTTGTCGAAGCCGGGGTGCTGAATATGAAAGACATCGATCATCCGGAGACACCACCCTGTTTTTCACAGTGGATGCATTTTACGCATGAGGCCGATATCGGTGTGCGTGGGATGGGTCCGACAATAGCCGAATCTTTTGAACAGGCGGCCTGTGCTCTGATAGCGGTTATTACCGACCCTGCCAGGGTGAAGCCTGGAGAAGTGATAACCATCGCATGCGAGGCGACCGATA
>JANTGN010000262.1 GCA_024762895.1 Thiotrichales bacterium | reverse complement strand
GGCGGCCTCGGCCAGTGCTATCTGGTTATAGCAAGAAGCGCCAATGAGATATTGCTGGCCGAGAAAATCACGGGCGGCAGCCAGGGCAGCATCATCCCGGCCCAGATGTACGCCCTGGGCGCCGGACTGCGCAGCCAGTTCCACATCATCATTAATGATCAGCAGGGCATCGTATTCCCGGCAGAGCTGGTTCAGGGCCTGGGCCTGTTCCAGCCTGGTTGCCGCAGAAGATTGCTTGTCCCGATACTGCATGATTCGAGCCCCACCACGCAGGGCCTGTTCGACGTTCTCGAGTAAACAGTCTTCGGGAGTAAAGCGGTTGTCGGTGAGGCAATACAGCCCGCGTAATCTAGTCCTCATTCTCGCCGTCTTCTTCCCCGCTGCACCAGAACAGGCGATTAGGCAGTCTTTGCCCCATGCCCAGCTGGTAGCCATGCTTGAGGCTCTCCCAGGTAAAACGCTGGGCCTCAAGGGTTGCGGTCATCGGTTCCTGGCCCTGGGCCATCAGGGCGGCAATGGCCGAGGACAGGGTGCAACCGGAGCCGTGGTAACTCCCGTCCAGTCGATCCCAGTCGTAGGTCTCGAGCTTGCGATTATTACCATAGAGGGTGTTATGCACCTGCTGGGTATTTTCATGGGTGCCGGTAATGAGCACGTATTCACAACCATGATCCAGGATCGACATGGCACAGGCATCCAGGGTGTCGGAGTCCTGGGCCAGTCTTCGGGCCTCCGGTGAATTGGGTGTCACGATGGTGGTCTGCGGCAGCAGCAGGTTAAGCAGGGCATCGGTTACCTCATCATCGATCAGCGCATTGCCGCCACCCGAGGCCATGACCGGGTCCAGGATGACGGGGATACGGGGATAATCGATCAGGATGCTGTGTACCGCCTCGACGATTTCTCGGGTTGGCAGCATGCCGATCTTGATGGCGTGAACGGGCATGTCCTCGAGCACCGCGCGTGACTGTTGTATCACCAGGTCTGGATTCAAGGGGCTGTAGCCAATGACCTGGGCGGTATCCTGGATCGTGGCGGCGGTGATCACAGCGCAGGCGTGACAGCCCATACTGATCATGGCCTCGATGTCGGCCTGGATGCCTGCGCCTCCGGTTGGGTCATGGCCTGCAATCGTCATTGCGACGGGCAGATCGTTGTGTGCTGAGTTTTTCATTTCATGTATTAGCCGGACTGACTTTTATTGCCTTAAAGTATGCGCAACAATAACGGTATTCAATGACTAGGATAAACCATGAAGACTTATATGTGTGTGATCTGCGGATTCATTTATGACGAGGCCAAGGGCCTGCCCGATGAGGGTATTCCGCCGGGTACTAAATGGGAAGATGTGCCCATGAACTGGTCCTGCCCGGAATGTGGAGCGGGTAAGGGTGATTTCGAGATGGTCGAGGTCTGAGTAACAGAAGGATCGATCCAAAGGCGGGTTATTCGGTTTTGTATTGCTGTGCCAGCCAGGCGGTCTTCGCCGATTGTTCGGCTGAGCAGATCCATTTATAGGCCAGGTCCAGGCTATCGGCCTGGGCGTAGATGCCATGACCTCGAACCACGACCAGTGGTAACTCACTCAGTAATTCGCCCACGATCGCAGGTGCTTCCTGAATGGTTCGGCCGTAAGGCAGATCAACTACCTTGATCGAACCAAAGTAATACTGGCCTTCAAAGTCCAGAGGCACGAAGTCCTGGCCCTTGAGTGTGAGGGCGACAAGATGGGGTGCATGACTATGCAGGACGGCCTGGGCAGTGGAGTTATTCAGGTAGACCTGGCGGTGCAGCTCGGCGTCCAGTGAGGCCCCTTGGGGTGGTGGCGCTGAGATATCACCACAGACCAGTTCGTCGGCAGCGAGGGTATCGGCGCAGGCCCCGGTTGGGGTGATGCAATAATCCTGCTGTTCCCGTATGGAGGCATTACCCGAGTGCGAGTCGTTATATCCATACACCCGCAGCCAGCGGTAATACTGAATCAGGTCCTGTTGCTGTTCAGGTCGCATAAGTGGTGCTCTTCAGTGAATAGTTTTCGGCCAACCCTTTTCGGGGCAAATGATTACGCCCTGTGATTGAGACAGCATATTGAATAACCCGCCTGGAAATCAATCGAAGACCGTATTGAAATCTTTAATACCTTTTTAAGCCCTGAATAATAACCCTAATTATGAGTCAACGCTTAACTAAAGCCGATCACCAACGGGCCTGGTCCCTGGCCTGGCCCATGATCCTGGGTGGAGTCAGTGGACCTTTGCTGGGTATTGTTGATACCGCCGTCATGGGGCATCTGGATGATCCGATGTTTCTTGGCGCGGTGGCCATCGGCGCCATGATTTTTCAGTTCCTGTTCTGGGGGTTGGGGTTTTTAAGAATGAGTACGACAGGGCTTGCGGCTCATGCCTATGGGGAAGGCTCTGGGCAGGCGCTTTATGATGTCCTGGGGCGAGCCACCCTGATTGCCCTTGTCCTATCACTCCTGCTGCTGATATTGCAAAAGCCGATCGCGTTACTGTCCTTTTCCTTCATAGACTCCGGTCCGGGCCTGATCCAGCAGGCGCAGGGTTACTATGGCATCAGGATCTGGTCGGCGCCGGCCACGCTGATTAATTATGTCATCATGGGCTGGTTCCTGGGGGTGCAGAGGCCGCGTACTGCGCTTGTGGTCATGGTGTCGATGAACGCTTTGAATATCCTGCTGGATCTGTATTTCGTTGTGATGCTGGGAATGAGATCAGAAGGGGTCGCCCTGGCCAGTATGCTGAGTGAATATCTGGCCCTGTTCCTGGGGATGGGGTTCGTGCTCAGGGAGTTGGCCCGTCACCAGGGGCATTGGAATCTGGTCAGTATCCTTAAAATGGATGCCCTTAAAAAGACCCTGATTCTTAATCATGACATCTTTATTCGTACCATTATGCTCATTGCAGCCTTTGCGTTGTTCACCCTGGAGGGGGCTAAACTGGGGGTAGCCGTGCTGGCAGCCAATGCCGTCCTGATGAACTTTATGCATTTCATGGCCTATGGCCTGGATGGTTTTGCACACGCCGCCGAGGCCCTGGTGGGTGAGGCCATGGGGCGCAGGGATTCCGACAGGCTCACACGGAGCCTCAAGGTTACGGCCTACTGGTCCATCATTATCGCCCTGGCCTTTGCCTTGTCTTATGCCGTAATGGG
>JANTGN010000261.1 GCA_024762895.1 Thiotrichales bacterium | reverse complement strand
TCACAGAGGCCTTCAGTCTGGCTCGGCGTTCATCGCGACCCTGTAACAGGAGGTCACTCATCTGCCTGAAGTCGCGATGAATCATGGAAATGACCCCCAGTTCCTTGCGATAGGTGTCACCCTGCGCACGCTCCTCCACCAGGTGAGCGAAACGTCCTCCAGATGTCAGCGCCTCATAATCATGTTCCAGGTTCTGTATGCGTTCTTGTAGTCGCGCCTTCTCACGTTGCAAACGACCAGCCTCCTCGCCGCGACGTCTTTCCAGATCGTCGAGCAATGCAGCCGCATCACTCGCTACCGACTTCAGGGCCTGCAGGGGTTTTACAAGAATGCCGGCCCAGCCAGCCAATGTAATCAGCGCCGCGCCAAAGACTTCCTGAATATTAAACTGGACCTTAGCCCAGAGCGCCACGACCATGATGAAAAGCACCCATGCCACGGTCAGGGCATGCTGCCTGGGTTTCATATAACGCCAGATAGTAAGTAATGAGCGCCATAGACTTCGACTGTCATTAACCACCGTCTGTATATCTTCAACCCTCGGATCTCCACCCAGACCAAGTGTAGATTTGATCCTGGAGAGATACCCCAAGGACTGCTTGCTCTGCTCACCCTCAGCATCCTCAAGTACACGACTGACGGTTTGCTGATAAAAGGCATCGATTACCGTGCCCAGTTTTTTATCGATATCCTCATTCCTGGCCTCTGCCGTTTGCAGCTCCCGTTTGAGGACCTTGGCACTATGCAATTCCTTGAGCAGGTCATTACGCTGTTCTTCCAGCTGCGCCCGCTTTTCTTCGCTGACATGTCTTCCACTCTCCTCCGCCTCCTCATCGAGGGCCAGGCTATCAAAGATATGCGTGACCAGGCTGGCCCATAGATTGGCATCGGAATAATGCCAGGAGTTGAAGGTGATCTGCCGTACATGGGCACAGAAAAAGCTCTCCTCCTTTCTTTCCTCGGCACCTCGCGCCGCCTCTGCAAGCATAGCAACGCGCTGGCGGAGAAGGTGCATGAAAAATGATTTCCCCGAGCCCCAGTCTCCAAACAGGCCCACCGAAAGGGGCGGCGTAATCTTGTCATCACATAACACAGCAGCCAGGGTACCCACCTCAGCTTCGAGATCGAGCTGGTCCTCACCCATCTCTCCATCGGCCCAGTAACCAGCTCTTAATTCCAGCGCTTGACGCTGGGCAGTTACGGCGCCCTCGAATTTCATGTCTTCAGAGCTGAAACCACTCTGACCCGTTATAGGCTCCCCCGGCTCCTCGGCCATTTTTTGGTCTACAACTGCAGAGCTTGCCGCTGTTGATGACTCGGGCTGCGCCTTTGACGCTTTAATCCCATCAGAAACGTTGACGGATGAGGCCTGTGCTGTTTGGGCCGCATTAAAGGCCGGCACACCGAGGACGATGGGATTTATTTCCTTTTCCAGTTCCTCCAGGAATCGACCCATCAGGTTCTGCTCATATAGGCTGGGGTCTAGCCTGGGCAGGGCACGGATCACTAACCGCCCATCAATCACCTCCTGACCACTTGCCTGCAGCAACTCAGGGGCGTAAGCATAGGTGACATCCATCAACCAGTCATCGACCGGGCGCTGTTCACCCCTCCCCGTATCCAGTTCCAGCTTTCTCGCCACGTGATTGCCGTACTCGGGGTGGCTGGAAATTATGCCAGCCACAATCAGGGCTGCCGTCACGCGGTCTTCATCCTGGAGCTTGTCACGAACAGCTCTGACGGTCTGAGAGAACTGAGAAGGATTGAAGCTGCTGGCCATGATTAAAGCTCCCTGTTTAAAAACCTACGGTATTCGCTGCCCTGTTACATTTCATTTGTATCCCTTTATATAGTCGATATGCACCTGCGAATCGGTTTTCTCTATGAAGACGGTAAGGGGCCGTGATTCAGCATTCATCCATTCACTTTTTCTTCATGCAAACGCGTAATACTTCGCATGGTACGAACGACCTCCTTATCTGACAGAGGCGGCTTGCATCGCACCCGGTTCCAGCAAAGTAGCAGTTCTAACGCCACGTCGGGATCCACACCATGCCAGAGTAAATGACCGGCCAATGAGGCGATGGTGTTATTACGCTCCCCTTCCGATACACCCAACCGAATCAGGTCACGCCAGTAGTCCAGGCTATGCCCGGAATGTACCTTACTGCCGGTC
Organism: Thiotrichales bacterium; assembly: GCA_024762895.1. Lineage (GTDB taxonomy): Bacteria > Pseudomonadota > Gammaproteobacteria > J044 > J044 > JANTGN01. The sequence continues at coordinate 1,025 of JANTGN010000261.1, read as the reverse complement.
ATGACCGTCAATAACCAGTATGGCAGGGGCGCCAGCGGCACCTCACCGGGGCCATGACCTTTCCGCCAGGCATAGGTCTTGCCCGAACTGTGCACCGAAGGGGGGGCAACCACGCATCCTCCTTCACCACGCACATCAATGCCCGGGACCATGCCAACCTTGTTGCGTACAATCGAACTAGGATAGGCATAATACAGATGCCTGCCCCCACCGCCTGTTTTGGACTCAATGGTGATTGGCAGGGGGCCATGTTCACGAATCAACTGATTCAGGCTATCCTCCCCGCCATGCTTCGGGTCGATATCGAGCACGACCAGCCCCGAAATGGAACCCGTCACGATCCCGACATTGCCCTCGGGCCATCGCTCAAACCATTCTTGAATTTCTTTCTTGCTGGCACGACGTTGCTGGAATTCCTGCCAGCGTATGGCGGGACGCTTGTCGTGGGCCCGCACGGGTATCACCGACCAATGCAACTTCAGATACTCGAGCGCCGCCAGCTCTATATCCTTCATCACGAGTACCCCCAACTTACAGAGAGACACCTCTTCTTATAGAACATCTGGTACACCGAAGCAGGGGGTACACGACGCAACGAGTCTTCAGGCAGGTCTTAAAGTATAGGTATACACCAGGGCATCGACATGGGAACCCGGCGCAATCTCAACCGGTTCGGAACCTGCTTTTTTCCATCCACTGGACTCAAAAAAACCAATCGCCGTTCGATTAAAACCTTCACACCCAACCTGTGCTGAATCAAACCCACGGTCGGCAAAATGCGCCATAGCAGACTCCATCAACCGTGTACCAATGTGGCGTCTTCGATAATCCTTAGCAACCCAGAGGTCCTCGATACAGTTCGCAGTCACCGCTACCAGGCCCGTCAGTTCCCTGCCCTGCCAGGCAATCCAGCAGCTATGGTTGTGTCTAAGAAGATAACGGCGAAAATATTCCATAGTCCTACCGGCTATCAGCTCGCGGGGCAGATGATTACTATAGGTCTCATGCCAGGCGCCATGCATCAG
>JANTGN010000260.1 GCA_024762895.1 Thiotrichales bacterium | reverse complement strand
CCCAACAGAATCAGATTGATATCATAACGTCGGGCGGTCTCTATGATGACATCCTCGGCCGTGCCTGGTTCGATGTCGATGGCTTCGAGAACGAGGCCGGTAAGGGGTCGATCGATCAGTTTATGTATGCGTGCCAGGATCTCCTCATGCTTTGCCACATCGAGAGTTGCCCGGCTGACATGGAGCACGCGCAACGGCAGTGCACAGCGCCGTGCATGATGGGCGGCGTATTCGATCAGTTGCTCACTGCCTGCCTCAAGATCCAGGCAAACCAATAGCGGCGAAACCTTATCAGGGCTCATGTGTTTCTCCTGGTTGAGTCATTGTACGCATCGGTTGCAGCAGTTGGTCGCCCCATTTGCGTATCAGTAAGGTGAACAGCAGGGGTACCACTACCGTGGATACCGAGGAAGCAGCTATCAAGGCTGTGAATAAATGGACATCTATGAGGCTGGCATCCAGCAGCAGCTTGGCTACAATGATCTCGGTGGTCAGGCGGGCATTGAGGCCGATGCCGATGGTCCAGGCCTCCCTTACTGTCAGCTTATGCATCGGTACCATCAGAAATATCCCGACAAGTTTGCCCACGAAGGCGGCCAGAAACAGCAGGATCGCCAGCTTTGGCTCAGCCAGCATGCCCCCGAGGTCCACGCTCAAGCCGACCCAGAAAAAGAACACCATGCCGAAGAAGCCATAGCTGATTGCCCGTACCGCGCCAGTGGTCTGCTCGCCGACTTCACCGGCACGGTTGAATACCGGGCGCAACAGTACACCGGCGACAATTGCACCCACTACCATACCCAGATTGCTGTACTCTGAATAACCGCCAATACCGAATAGCACCAGCATGGTCAGCAGGATGAGGTTGCGCGGGCGGCGCGGCAACCAGCCGCTGATGGCAGGCAAAAGCCAGCGGTAACTGACCCAGGCCACGATAATAAAAATGACAACCCCAATAACGAGGCCACCAATTTCCCGCTCGGCGCCCGTGGCCCCCAGCGTCTTCTCGCCGATCCAGACCGAGACAAAGGCGATCAGAAAAACCTCGATCACATCATCAAGTACTCCCGCGCCGATAATGAACCCACCCACGCGGGTCCGAACCATCTGAAACTCATCCAGGATGGGCACGATCACGGCCTCGGCCGTTGGCATGCGGGTGAGACCGATGACGAAGGCGACCACCCAGCCATATCCCAGCGCCAGCATTACTACTAAACCCAACAGGAACGGCACTGCCGTGTTGAGAACTGTCGCCCATACGATGTCGCGGCTGAGTGAGCGCATCTCCCTGAGATCGATCTGCAGGCCGATAAAGAACAACAGGAACAGCACACCGAGTTGGGCCAGAAACGAAAAGGCACTATACAGCGGCGCTTGTGTCAGAGTGGTTCCGAGCGGGGTATAGTGCGCGGCCATGGCAACCAATAGGGCACCAAGAATGCCCGGGATGCGCAGTTTTTCCAGCAGGCCGGCCACGGCAAAAGTCAGACCAAACAGGGTCGCCAGCAGCAGTAACAGCTCGCCCGTTTCAATCTCGCTCATGTGTATCGTTCCTCCGTCAGATAATCGTCTGGATCGGGTCGGTTACAGTGAGTTTATGCCTGAGTAAAAAGCCAGGATGCAACCCAGGTGACAGAGCGGGAGACAAAAATGGCCTGGCATGCATCTGAATCAGCGTCTATCCATGATGAAATGTAATTACAGGTGATGCAATACCGTGAATCACGGTATTGGTGATAATCAACAACATAATGGGACTGAGTAACATACCTCATCACAGCAGTTGCCGTTGTATCCCTGGAACTGATGAGGTGTTTTTCCCGACACATAAATTCAAACCCCTGTTCACTGCATAACTTCAAGGTAATTGGCTTTAGAAGATGGAATATTCCCGGAACCAGAGTCTCGGTATGTTAGGGGATCCCTCGAGGCATAAAATCCGTCCAGCGGGCGCCCGTTTTGATAACACAATGGTAACAGGAGTCTTGGATGGCACAGGGCAGGATGTCGCACAGATAGGTTATACACAAGTCTCCGTTGGGACATACGGAATTTGCCGATCCTGGTGCCGCTCTTCGAGCTCATCATTGCAATATTCATCGTTGTGATGGACGGCTTTCACTAAACGAGTGATGTCTACGTTACTTTAATCGCCATATCCTCGAGTGTGTTAGCGGTGATATGAATTCTTTTAGCAATTTCCTTTAGTTGGGCCAGTATGTCCCTGTGCATAATGATCAGCTTGTAATCTTCCTGTTGCAGCAGATGCGCCACTGATTGTGCGCACAGGGTCACGACCAGGTCGTATTTGTCATGGATGAGCTCGGTATCGGGAGCAATGGTTTTCGGGTTTTTACTTGCCAGATGAGTGATCCCCTGTTCTAGCAAGGTTGCCATCTTCACCAGTACCTCCAGTATGGGCTGGTATTCATGGATAGATGAAATGCCATAGGCCGTGATTTCCAGTTTGAAATGCCGAACGCTGAGTCCAATCCAGTCGAGCTGGGTAATGATACGGTAAATAGACTCCTTATCGTACGGCGTTATAAAAACGTCTAGCAATTCTTTCATATTTTTTGATTTTAGCTCACGAGCCTGTTCACTATGAGTCGTGATGGCGTTAAGCGCGGTCATGTCATTATTAATACAGGTCTTGTGCAGGTCTTCGACGACCATGCGTGTCATACCTGCCTGGGTTTGTAAGGCAGAATCGAAATCGATTTCCTTAGGTAGTATGAACTTGCTGATAAAACCCATCATTAACTCCGTATTTCAGTGTAGATAAAACAGTATAGCCAGCCAAGAAGAAAGGAGACCGGAAGGTTGAGCCACCAGCCGGAAACAATGCCGGCAGCCGTTTTCCATTTGACATGACCCACCTTTTCGGCAGCGCCATTGCCTAACAGTGTCGCAGTAACCACCTGACTGGTCGAGGTCGGTGCACCAATACTGGTGGCAATCGTATTGACCAGGGCCGATCCCATCTGGTTGGCAACGGAATGGATTAATCTGACCCGAAACAGGCCAAAGCCAAGGGTGCGAATGATATTCCAGCCGCCAAACACCGTACCCAGTGTTATCGCCGTGGCACACCAGGCAACTGCCCATACAGGGATGCTGAATTCTGTTGTTACCCCGTGAGCAAGCAACATCATGCCGATTATGGCCATGCCTTTTTGTGCATCATTGGCTCCATGTGAAAAGCCCAGCCAGGCGA
>JANTGN010000259.1 GCA_024762895.1 Thiotrichales bacterium | reverse complement strand
TGCGCCATGATCATTTGAGCCAGCCCCAGGGCATGGGCCGCCCCGCCCATATCCTTTTTCATCAGACGCATGGCGTTCGCAGGTTTAAGATCCAGTCCGCCAGAATCAAAACAAACACCCTTGCCGACCAGGGTCAGTAGTGGTGCCTCGGGCTCACCCCATTGAATTTCCAACAGCCGTGGTCGATGCACACTGGCCCTGCCCACAGCATGGATTGCAGGATAGTTCTGTTCTAGCAGCGCCTCATCCAGGATTTCAGAAAACTGGGCATCATAACGCTTAGCCAGTTCCCTGGCAGCCTCAGAGAGATGTTCCGGCATCATATCCTGCGCCGGCGTATTGACCAGGTCGCGGACCAGGCCTATCGCTTCGATCTTGCTGATTACTTGCTGCCTGATCGCATCTGAATCAACCAGGAGACTGGGCAAGACCGTTAGCTGCTCACCTCCAAGATAACGATCGTATCGATAACTGCCCAGTCCCCAGCCCAGGGCAAGTCGAGATATCTGGTCCTTATCATCAACACCCTCGAGACGGTAGGTCGCCTCAGGTAATTGTTTTGGCAGGCCCGCGATACTCCAGATATCCAGCTCCTCAACGACCAGGATACAGGCCATGATTTCACCCTGTTCTCCTGGCAATAAACACCAACTCCCTGCCTCGGGCCTGAATGAATTATGGGATAGCCAATTTTTTATTGTTTCTGGTTGTTCCTGTAGCCAGGACTGGTATTGTTTTTGATAGACAAGAATGATCGGGATAGGGCTATCAGCACTCTGCACTAGATGACTGGAAGATGTATTCATGTATAACAACTCGGAGACTGAGGATTAGAGGTAGTAAATGAACTGCATGATAGAATAAAGCTTTCGCCCAACGTGAACAAACCCAGATGAGCCAGGCTCTTTCGCTTAGAAATATCGTAAAACAATATAAGAACGGTTTTCAGGCCCTCAAGGGCCTCGATCTTGATGTTGAAGAAGGTGATTTTTTTGCCCTGCTGGGCCCCAATGGTGCCGGAAAATCGACAACGATCGGGATCATTACCACCCTGGTTACGAAGACTTCGGGGACGGCCAAAATATTTGGTCATGACATCGACCGCGAACCACAACTGGCCAAGACTTTCATTGGCCTGGTGCCACAGGAGTTTAATTTTAATGTCTTCGAGCCGGTGATCGAGATTGTCGTAAACCAGGGAGGTTATTATGGCATCCCCAGGAAAAATGCCTATGAACGGGCTGAAGAGTTACTCAAACTGTTACAGCTCTGGGACAAACGTCATGACATGGCGAGAACGCTGTCCGGGGGGATGAAGCGTCGCCTGATGATTGCACGCGCCCTCATCCATCAACCCCGGCTCTTGATCCTCGATGAGCCGACTGCCGGTGTCGATATCGAGGTCAGAAGGAGTATGTGGACCTTTCTTCGCGAACTGAATAATGCCGGCACGACCATCATCCTGACGACCCATTATCTCGAAGAGGCTGAACAACTCTGCCGCAATATTGCAATAATTGACAAGGGTGAACTCATAGAAAACACCTCCATGAAACACCTGATAAGCCAGATCGACAGGGAGACCTTTATCCTGGATATTGACCAGACCCTGAATACCCCTCCAATGATATCGGCCCTGGCGGTACGCCTGATTGATGAAACTACATTGGAGGTCGATGTTCAGAAAGCCGCAATCAACCAGGTCTTTATCGACTTACAGCGACTGGGCATCCAGGTCCTGAGCATGAGAAACAAGGCCAATCGACTGGAAGAACTCTTCGTCTGTCTGGTCAATGGTCAGGAGACTGCGGCATGAATGCCACCTGGATCGCATTCAAGACCCTGGTTATCAAAGAAGTATTACGGTTTGCACGCATCTGGGTGCAAACCGTACTACCGGCAATGATCACCACCGCGCTTTATTTCATCATCTTTGGCCAGCTAATTGGCGGTCAACTGGATGACATGGAGGGTGTCAGCTATATGGACTTTATCGTCCCCGGGCTGATCCTCATGGCGGTCATTACCAACTCCTATGGCAATGTAGTCTCATCTTTCTATCAGGCAAAATATCATCACCACATTGAAGAGATACTGGTTTCACCAACACCAGATACGATCATCATAGCCGGCTATGTCGCGGGTGGTGTACTGCGAGGCCTTACTGTTGGTCTGGCGGTATGGCTGATATCGCTCATCTTTACACGATTACAGATCCATAACCTCTGGGTTATCTTTTCCATCGCTACCCTCACCGCAACGCTGTTTTCACTGGCAGGCCTGATCAATGCCATCTACGCCAAGTCTTTTGATGACATCACCATCATCCCGAACTTTGTCCTGACTCCGCTGACCTATCTGGGCGGTGTCTTTTACAGCATTACCCTGCTGCCCGATATCTGGCAAAACGTTTCCCTGCTGAACCCTATCTTGTACATGATTAATGGTTTTCGCTACGGCTTCCTGGGCATTAGTGATATCGGACTCTTCCTTTCCTATGGCCTGATAGGAGTCTTTATCATCTTACTTTATGGTTTTAGCCTCTATCTGTTGAGAACGGGCAAGGGACTCAGACCCTGATGGCACACAGCGATGCGCTTGTTATCGGCGCAGGTCTGGCAGGCTGCTCAGCTGCATGGAGTCTGGCCCAACATGGTATCAATGTCATCGTTCTGGAACAACATGCGCAACCCGCCACTGAGGCCTCGGGTAACCCGGCAGGCATTTACATGCCCGCCCTGGAGTCAAAACCCAGTCTAAAAGAATCCTTTTATCTGGATGCACTCAAACTTTTAAGCGAACGCCTGACAAAAAGCGCAGGTCAGATCATTCACGATAACTGTGGTGTCATACACCTGCCCAGGGATGAAAAACAGGCACAACGTTTTAAAGGCATCGCCAGACGCACCGACCTTTCGAATCACACCGTCAGGCCCATGACTTCGAGTGAGGCCGAACAAACAAGTGGCATAAAAATTCCACAGAGTGGCCTTTACTATCCTGATGCCGGCTGGCTCTCACCCCAATCCTTATGCCAGTATTATCTGGCACACCCACGAATAACAGTGCACCATGGGGCGAGGGTGCACTCAGTCCATAGAAAAAAGGGTATATGGCAGGCACTCGATCGCAAACATGCCCTGCTGGGTTCAGGCGATCTTGCCATCCTGGCTGGCGGACATCTCTCATCCAAACTACAGCAGGCCGCCTGGTTGCCTTTTCATAGCGT
>JANTGN010000258.1 GCA_024762895.1 Thiotrichales bacterium | reverse complement strand
ATCCTGAACGGTGAATACAGGCTGACCAGGAAACATATCTTCGTCGATGCGTTGAAGGCTATCGGTACCTTCATCAATCTGTTGCCAGTCATTCAGGGTATGGTGTTGATGAACAGTCTGGTGGTGACACTTTTACTCGAACAGATATCAGCGGACCTGTTTGGTAAAGGGGCATTTATTGATCGTCTTTTCCCTGCTTAGTGGTTTGATCATTGAGTGGCCAGCTGGGATGAAACCTGAGGTGATGAATAAGAAATCGTGAGGACTAAGATAACCGGAAAGATCAATGCAGGGGCTAACTCATGTTATTAAGCTGGATTATAGTATTCAGTATTCTGGGTAGTGTTGGTGCCATTGCCGGTGCTGCCTTATTACTTGTATTTCCGGATGGGACCAGAAAGTCCCTCCTGCCCTGTCTGCTGAGTTATGCGACGGGAACACTTCTTGGCGCGGCTTTTCTGGGAATGATTCCAAATGCGCTGGCGCATGCCCCCGCGCTGGATATATCTGCAACGGTTTTGATGGGCATTATCATCTTTTTTGTCCTGGAAAAGATCGTGATCTGGAGACATTGTCATGATTCGGAATGCGAGGTCCATAGTGCTGCAGGGCCTCTGATCCTGATTGGTGATGCCTTTCATAATTTTGTAGACGGCTTTGTGATTGCAGCGGCGTTCCTTACATCCATTCCGCTGGGTATTGCTGCTTCCCTGGCGGTTATTGCCCATGAAATTCCACAGGAGGTGGGTGATTTTGCCATCCTGCTTGATAATGGCTATTCGAGAAAGCAGGCCCTGTTGCTGAATCTACTGTCATCAACGTCCACTCTGCCTGGGGCGATTATCGCTTATTATTATCTGGGATCTGCTCAGGAAGCGGTGCCTTATATTCTGGCCATCTCTGCAGCTAGTTTTATCTATATTGCCGTGGCGGACCTGGTGCCTGGTCTGCACCGACAGGTCAGTTTGGCATCAACGGTCAGGCAGCTCATACTGTTGTTACTGGGTATTGGCACTATCTTGATTTTTCAGCTGACAAAAGGATGATGGCGATGTCTTCGGAATTCAATATTCAGATAGCCTCGCATTCCGCTCGAACCCCTTATCTCTTTATTCATGATTCTGAAACCGTTGAGATCGAGAGTCTGAGTAATGCCGTCGTGGAGGCGTGTCGAGCAGCCTGTCCTCAGGCGGCTGACTTTCTGATTGGGCTTGGCAAGGTGATGACAGTCCGATTTGGAAAAAAATTGCGTTGAATCAGAAGAGGGTGGGATTGATTACCGACGATTAAGCTCCGGCAGGGTATCCGCTTATATCAATGGATGATTACGTATTTGTTCCGTTTTCATCTTCGGTCGTTTCGTAGACTGCCATTATTGCCTTTAACTCAGTCAGGATTAGTTTCTGATGTTCTGCGGGAACGCCGTCTAGCTCTTCAAGTGATTCGCTGTTTTCCAGGGCATTGATAATCTCGTTCACTCGAGTACAGCCCAGTCCGCAGATGTGTTCTACATTGGCGGCTATCGTAAGGCTGTCGGGTTCTAAGGATGTTTTGTTCAGTATCTTTACTCGAGGAATCACGACCTAATTTTCCAAACGTTTGGCCAGGGGGCGGCCCTGGCTGATAAAAGAGATATGCTGGTTGTCAGATGCCCCTACCATGACGGCCTCGATAATGGGTTCATAGACCGGCTTTTCAGCACCCCATTTGACGATAAAGTTGGCGCCTGAACCGCCACGTTCATCTTTTTTTTTGACCAGGTAGGCAGTGGTTTGCAGAGGTGCAAGTTTGACTGTTTTATCGAGGTATTTTTTAACAAGTTTACCCTGGGTGTCATAATAATCGACGCTTTTAAGAAGAATGCTGTTTTCCGGGTCAGTATTTCGAATACTCAGGGTGGTTTCAAGTAAATGGGGCTTGCCGCCACGGGCATAGATATGTGAATAGGCCGGGACATAAACGGTTTGTGCGCTGACGAGTATGATTCCATTTGCGCCCGTGTTCACTGGTTGATAGAGTTCGGGGTTCTTATATTGAAGCCGACCTTCGATGGTTTCTATCGAGTCGAGCAGATTCGCCAGATAGGTGATCATCAGGATGATGACCAGAAATCCTGCCCCACCGATCAAAGAAAGCGTCAGATTATTGCTGCCTTTTTTATTGGGTTGATTGCTATCTTCCGGGGTCATGGTTTATTAATCCAGGTTTATTACATTCGCCGTTAAATTTTCGAATTCTCGTGCTCTATTTATTGTATAGATGATCACGCCATGGATTGTCCATAGTATAGCGGCCTATACAGGGCTAATTACAATCACGAGCCTATGTCTTCGCTCTGTGGCGCATAGAAAACAGGATTCCGGAAAGGAAACCGAGTGCGAAGGTGACCGCCAGGAGTACGGCCCTGGGCATGCTGATGGTGAGCCATAGAATATGCGTCTCGACGGTAGCTGTGTTCTGTACAATAACGATAACAGCCAGTAGGCCGAGCACGATAGAGATGATGAGTTTACTGTTATTCATGAGCTTATCCATTAGGCGGTTTGTTAAAGGAAACAAGCTAATACCCAGCTTACAGTTTTAGTGATATCTAGAGTATGGCCAGGAAAAACTTAATCATAAAGGCATTAACAATATCTATAAAAAAAGCACAGACTAATGGCACAATGATAAAGGCCAGATGAGAGGGACCGTAGCGCTGCGTGACGGCCGTCATGTTGGCCATGGCCGTGGCCGTGGAACCCAGGGTGATACCACCAAAGCCGGAACAGATGACCGCGGCATCATAGTTACTGCCCATGACACGAAAGACGATAAAGAGGGTGATGCTGGCAGCAATCAGGAACTGGGCCACCAGGATGGACAGGATCGGACCGGCAAGATCAATCAGGGTCCATAACTGCATGCTCATTAGTGACATGGCAAGAAAGATACCCAGGGAGAGGTCGGCGATCAGGGCCAGGGAGAGGGTATGGCTGGGCCACCAGCGCCTCGTACGCTTGATTACCCTGGGAACGGTGTTGGCGAGGATGATTCCGGCGAACAGGCTGGTCACGAATAATGGGAGTTTGAGTCCGGCAGCCTCGAGACCTTCATTGATTGCGACGCCCAGGATAATGCTGATGTGTATGGCATAAACTGCCCTCAGAAAGTTGATATAGTCGATGCCGAAATGCTCCTGTTCTGCAGTCGCGCCCACATCAAAACCGTCGGTCTCTTCGGGCTCCAGCTTGT
>JANTGN010000257.1 GCA_024762895.1 Thiotrichales bacterium | reverse complement strand
CAGGGAGTCCGCCGAAAGGGCAAGGCCCTGCAAAAGCAGCTTGCCTCAGCAAACCCTGATGATGACCCCACTCCCCTGATCACCGCCTTTTCCAAGCTCTACCAGGAAAGCCTGGAATGGCTGCAACAGGAAGACATAGAGGCGCAAGTTGCGACCGAGCCCAATAATGCCACCGGCCTCTTTCGCAAAATATTTTCCAAGGATGAACCGGGTGATAGCGACAAGGACGAATCACTACGACTGGCCGGTAAGCTCCTGGCCCAGAGCCTCAAACGTTTGTCAGTGCCTGAGAACCAGGCCGGCGCCCTGGGGCGACTGACACGGGAGGCTGAACAACTCGATTCCGCCCAGTCACTGAATCAGTGGAGCGATTCACTCAGCGAATGGATCAAGGATCTGCAGAGTGAACACCAGGCCATGCCGGCCAATGAGGCGTTGATCCAGTTACTCGAACATATAGACCTGCCCGAAGACTTTCTTGAAGAGGTCGAGCGCCTCAAGGAGCGCCTCGCCGGCGATCTGACGCAGGCCTCCCTGGCACGAAGCATGACCGATATGGCCGACCTGATCGCCAGGGCGCGCACCCAGGTGCAGGAAGAGAAGAATGAAATCGAGGCCTTCCTTGCCGACCTGACCAATCGTCTGACCGAGATTGACGAGACCCTGGAGGACGGGGTTAAAAGCCGTAACGATGCCGTCCAGGAACGCAGGGCCTTTGATGACAAGATGTCGCTGGAGGTTCAGGGCATCGAAACCTCAGTGAATGATGCACAGGACCTCAACGATCTGAAAACGGCTATCCGTTCACGCATCGATGCGATCCAGGATCACATGCAACATTACCGGGCTATGGAATCCAATAGAGAGCAACGGGCGCAGACTGAGATCGAAGAACTATCCAGGCAACTCGACACCTTTCAGGGTGAGGTCTCCACCTTACACAATAAACTGGAGGCAGCCAGGGAAAAGGCCACCCATGACCCCCTTACGGGCCTGCCTAACCGACTGGCCTACGAGGACCGCATCTCGGAGGAGATTGAACGCTCTCGACGTTATCAACACCCATTAACCCTGGCCGTACTTGATGTGGACTTCTTCAAAAAGATCAACGACGGTTATGGTCATCCGGCCGGTGATAATGTACTCAAGATCCTGGCCGAACTGTTCAGAAAACGAACAAGGGAAAGCGACTTCATAGCCCGTTTTGGTGGTGAAGAGTTCATGCTGATCCTGACCGAGACCGATGCAGAGTCGGCCCTGCAGGTTGCCGATAAACTCAGGCAGACCGTAGCAGAAGCGAACTTTCATTTCCGTGAAAACCGAGTCCCCGTGACCATCTCCTGCGGCCTGACGGGTTATCGGCCCGAGGATAACAAGAGTACCCTTTATGAACGTGCCGACACCGCCCTGTATGAGGCCAAGCAGGGGGGGCGTAATCGTTGCATACTGAAACAGTAAACCGACCTAGTCCCTGTTCGAGTCACCACCCTTAAAGATCAGGTCCTTGATTGTTTGCCCCTCCAGGATTTTTCGTCTGGCCTCCGAGTCCCGCTGTAACACCTCCACGGCCGTCGCATTGGTATACAACTCCTGTTCATGGAAATGTATGGTGTCACCGGCGTTACGGATATCCTCCAGCAGGTCGGATACGGAAGCGGTATCCAGCGGGGTGGCGGGTAAAAATGCCCCGTCGAGGTCTTCAAGCCGCTCCAGATAGTGTTTCTCTTCCAGCATCCTGAGTACCGGCTCCAGCATTTCCCCGTCGACACCAAGCTTTTCTGACAGGCATTCGGTATTACAGGCAGGTCTGCGATCATAATAAACCTGGCCTATCTCACAGAGTATGGCTACCGCAAGATACTCCCGCATGCGATTACTGAGGATCAGAACGCGATGTGCCGCAGGGGTAATGTATCGGGGATTCTGTATATAAAAGGCAATACTGGAACCGATGAGCAGTATCAACCAGCTCAGATACAACCAGATCATAAACAGTATGATCGTGGCAAAGGCCGAATAGATGGCCGCATACTTGGCTGAACCCGCGATAAATGCCTTAAATATCCAGCCCACGCCCTGCCACATCAGGGCCGCGAATATTGCACCGATTAACGCAGCACGGAGCTCTACCCGAGTATTCGGCATAAACAGATAGACAAAGGTGAAGGCCACAACGACCAGCAAAAAGGGAAGGACTTCCGCCAGCAGGGCCGCCAGTGTCCCCAGCGGTTCTATGGAGATCAGAAATTGCATGGTCTCATTGCGTTCGGCCGAAGCACCCAGCCCCATGGCAAAGAACAGCAACACCGGCCCGGTCATGATCACACTCAGATAATCGCTGAACCGACGCGCAAAACTGCGTAGCTTCACCACCCGCCAGATATAGTTCAGGTTTTGCTCGATCTTTTGCATCAGCGATATGACGGTGTAGAACAACACCACCAGCCCCACGGCACCCAGGACGCCAACATTCATGTTATCGACAAAGCCGATGATCTTATCGGTGATTTCAATGCCTTTTTCACCCAGCGGATCCAGCGCCTTCAATAACAGTGGCCTGATCTGCTCATGTACGCCAAAGGCCTTGAGTACTGAAAAACTCAGGGCCAGCAGGGGCACCATGGAAAGCAAGGTGGTATAGACCATGCTCATGGCACGTAGATTCAGATCCCCCACTGACAGGTCCCTGATCAGCACCTGAAGTATCCGGACCGTGTAGATCAGGCCTCTGCGCCAATGTGGCATGGTAGACAGTTCACCTGTCCACACCAGATCATGGTATCGCCCAGCAAGCCCTTGAATCATAAGCTGCACTCATGGATTTAAATCATTATTTTTTTTGACCGAAACAACCGAACTTCGTTACCCCGGTACCCAGTCTCCGATCATACCGCGATACAAAGCTTTTACGCATCTTATGTATATACGCTAAGCTTGCCATTCCTGCACCAACAACACTGAGCAATGAGTGCTGAACCCATCAACTGCCCCTGCGGCTCTGGCCGCCTATTCGAGCAATGCTGTGGCCCGTTGCTCTACCAGGAGAGCATAGCCCAGACCCCCGAACAACTGATGCGGGCTCGATTCAGTGCCTATGTAATGGGTGCAACCGACTTCCTGTTGAAGAGTAGGGACCCTGCAACCCGCCCCCAACGCCATGAACTCACGCAGGGGGCACAGACCAGATGGCAGACACTAGAGATTATCCGACAACAGGGAGGCCCGGAAGATAAGACCGGGCTGGTGGAA
>JANTGN010000256.1 GCA_024762895.1 Thiotrichales bacterium | reverse complement strand
ATAGCCCAACTGCCACGCCAGCCGAGTGATCACTTTCTATGGCCTTTTTCAGATAGACATCACGACGATCGTAGGCTGCCTGCATCTGTGCGGCGCGCGCCGCCCCGAGATATCCGAGTAAGGGCGTGCCATGATTCCATACCGAGCGTAACAAGAGGCGCTCGGCCCGGGTCCACCGACCCTGGGCCAGTTCCAGCAACCCTTTATAGAATTGCTGGTGTGCCTTCTCTTCCTGGTGACGCAGGTAGGCCTGGTGTAACTCCGAAGGCATCACAAGGAGCCGAATGACAAAACGAATCAACAGATATAACAGGACAAACAGGGCCGACAGGACGAGTATGAAATCGAAGAGGGCAAGCTCAATCGAAGTCTTGTCATAGGCAATCAGCACAAAGCCAGGCTTTTCCAGCGCCAGCGCCGTGAGCAGACTGGCCCCGACCAGTACCAGCAATGTAATGATCAACAGCCTCATGTGTCTGAGTCCCTGGCCTTGGGACGATTATTCAGGCGCTGCAACCGTTTCAGCGACAGAGTGATATCCGGCAATTCGGGCCTCAGGTTGATGTTATTGAGTTCTTCAAGCTCCGTCTTTAACTCTACGGCCTGCTCCTCCTGATAGTACTGATCAAGCATATCGAGTGCGGACTGTAGCTGCTGATGAAAATCATGGTCATCCTGGCGCAGGACATCGACTCGCGCTGCCTCCAGTCGGAGACGGAGCAACTGATTCAACATCAGCTCCCCTTCCTTATCCGGCAGAGCGGCCACCCCTTCTTCGTAACGTCGCACCGTAACCCGCTCACTGAGCTTGCCCCAGGCCTCTTTCATCATACCTTTCAGGCCTGGTTCGGCTTCAGCCGCCGATGGTTGCGCAGGTTCTGGTGCCCCTTCCTGGGCTGGTACATCCAGAGGTAGAGGCCTGAGGTGACTGATCAGACGATCGAGGCGCAGGGCAATACCAATCAGGTCCGGTCGTTCAAAGTCCTTCAGGGTCTGTATATCATCAGCCAGCACCTCGCGGACAGGCATCAATGAAGGGTCTGCCAGCTCATGCAGACGATGATCAGCAGATTGCAGGGCTGCGATGGCGCCGTTATAGTCCCGCATCAGCCGCAGGCGCTGGTTGGCTATACGTATCAGATAATCAACCTCGGCAATGACCCATTCGCGCTGACCACGATTAACCAGATCATGGCTGGCCTGCACGGCCTCTTCAAGGGTATCAAGCCGTCTTTTCTGAACATCAAGACGACTCATTTCGGATGACAATTGACTGATTCTGTTGTCGAGTGAGTCCAGGCGGTCTGATACATCGCTGGATGACAGTTGCGCTTTCATGCGACCGAGGTCAGCCTCCACGTCATCCAGGCGAGTTAGAGACTTCTCAACCTGCGGATAGACCAGATACCCCACTCCCGCCAGGATGGCCAGGACCAGAAAGCCAAGCAACAGAGGCCAGGGATTCATCGATGTTTTTACGGCCTGGGACTCATCCTGTTCCGCATCCTGGGATGCCTTTTCATCAGTGGGTACCAATGCCTTAGTCTCTTTACTCATGTGAATCTGCCTTGTATTCCTCGTTCCATTGTAGCACTGCGTCAAACATCGACTCATCACTGGGATCCGTGGCCACGAGTATTTCCCTGAAGCCTTCGCTACGCGCCCGATCAGCGATACGCTGCGAACCGGCCAGCAATACCGCCTGCTTTAGCCACTTATGGCCTTTGACACCGAATATTTTCTGCAGGTTAGACAGGGATTCAATACTGGTCACCGTGACCAGATGAATCTCACCCTGCCGGCCCATTTGCTCGATTTCTTCAGACCGAACCTTCGGCAGGCCACGCACATAAAGCGCTAGCTCAACCACCTCGGCCCCTCGTTGTGACAGGGTCTGGGTCAGCAGATCACGTCCCCCCTCCCCTTTTAGAATCAGTATCTTCTTGCCACTCAGGGACTGCAACTCGGGTAATGCCAGGAGTGCCTCGCTATTAAAACCGGCCTCGGGAACCAGGTCTACTTGAAAACCCGACTCACTCAGTGCCAGTGCCGTTTTAGCCCCAACGGCAGCTATGGCAGGCGCCGGGACACTGGTGTCGATATGGTTCATGGCGTACTTGACCGCATTGGCACTAACAAACACGGCCAGGTCAAAACCCTGCCAGCTTTTTAGTAGTTGGATCTGCTGTTCAGAGAGCGTGACCGGCCGAATTTCGATGACCGGGAAACGGATGGCCTCACCCCCCGCTTCCGTGATGCGACGACAAAAACCCGCCGCCTGTCCCGCGGGACGCGTCACCAGGATGGTGCGCGATTGCAGTTCAGCTCTCGCCACGTTTAAAGGGGATTCAGCCCCAGTCCTTTCAGGATTTTATCGGCCCCCTGACCCAGTAATTCTTCGGCCAGGGTCACACCCAGGGATGCTGCATCGGACCGGCTGCCACGGGTTTCGCTACGAATAATCACACTCCCATCGGGCTCACCTACCAGTCCTCTGAGCCAGATCTCATCGCCCTGCAACTCTGAATATCCCGCAATAGGCACCTGACAGCCGCCATTCAGACGATGATTAAAGGAACGCTCCGCGGCGACGCGCACATGGGTATCCGGATCATCCAGGGGCCTGAGCAATTCCAGAATACGCTCGTCGCCTTCCCTGCACTCGATACCGATCGCGCCCTGGCCGATAGCGGGCAGACTGCTTTCACTACTGATCTCGCTGGTGATCCTTTCCTCGAACCCCAGGCGTATGAGGCCAGCCGCCGCCAGGATGATGGCATCGTATTCGCCCGCATCCAGCTTGCTGAGCCGGGTATTCACATTGCCCCGCAGATCCAGGATTTCAAAACCGGGGTAACGATCTCGAAGCTGGCACTGTCGCCTCAGGCTGGAGGTCCCGATCTTCGCATTATCGGGCAGATCTTCAAGAGAGGCATACTGATTCGAAACGAAGGCATCATGGGGATTTTCACGATCAAGTATCACAGCCAGTCCCAGGCCCTCAGGAAACTCCATCGGCACGTCCTTCATGGAATGCACCGCGATGTCCGCAATGCCATCCAGCATGCCCTGCTCCAGTTCCTTTACAAAGAGTCCCTTACCACCCACCTTGGCCAGTGGCGTGTCCAGAATCCTGTCACCCTTGGTCGTCATTCCGACCAGCTCAACCTCCAGCCCCGGATGGGCCGCCTTGAGACGTCGTGTTACCTCTTCCGCCTGCCACATGGCCAGAGGGCTCTTGCGTGTGGCGATTTT
>JANTGN010000255.1 GCA_024762895.1 Thiotrichales bacterium | reverse complement strand
CGTTCATGTCAAGCGACAACTTCAAACAGCAACTCTTCGATCAGTTCGCCCGGGTGGGTAAGGCCCTGTGTAATGGCAACCGACTCGAACTCGTGGAATACCTCGCCCAAGGTGAACGTAGCGTGGATGAACTGGCCCATGTGGCTGGCCTGTCCACGGCCAACACCTCCAAACATCTGCAGATGATGCGACAAGTTGGGCTGGTTCAGGCGCGCAAAGAAGGACTCAAGGTCTATTACCAGCTCAGTGGTGAGGATGTACTTGAGCTCTTCTACCAGCTCCGGCGAGTGGCCGAGAACCATCTGGCCGAGGTAGACCGTCTGGTGAATACCTACCTGAAGTCACGCGATGAACTGGAACCCCTGGGAAGAAAGGAATTACTCGACAGGGCCCACAATGGGCTGGTGACCATCCTTGATGTGCGCCCCCCTGAGGAATATGTCAGCGGACACCTGCCCAACGCACTGAACGTGCCCCTGGCGAAGCTAGAGGAACATCTCGACCGACTGAGCCCCGACCAGGAAGTCATCGCCTACTGCCGTGGACCACACTGCATATTGGCCTTCGAGGCTGTTTCACGCCTGCGCGATAAAGGATTTAACGCCCATCGGCTGGAAGACGGTTTTCCTGAATGGAAGAGTTCAGGCCTACCCGTTGAACAGTCTGAATAAGTAACCAGATCACGAAATATACACCCCGCCCCCATCGGTCAAAATGGTAAGACAACTTGACGAACTCAAGGCATGCTTCTATTATTCGAAACATGTCGAATTATCTAAATATTGAAATTCCCGAGCTCGCACTGGCCTTCAAGGCCCTGTCGAACCCAAATCGCCTGAAGATATTCATGCAACTCCTGGCCTGCTGCCCTCCTGGTACAGCCTGTAGCATCACCGAGGCACAGAAATTCTGTGTCAGCGAACTGGGCAAGGATCTGGATGTCGCCCCTTCAACCCTCTCGCACCACATCAAGGAATTAAAACAGGCCGGTCTGCTCAAGATGCAGCGCCGCGGCCAGCATATCGACTGCTGGGTAGACCCCGCTAAGGTCGAGGCCCTGCACCTTTTTTTCAAGCCGCAGCAAGACTGCGCCACACCCGAATTATCAAGGAGTCACTCATGAGTCAGGAACAGAAAGCCCCCTGCTGTGAACCCGGTTGCTGTGACGATACTGCAAACGAGCCAACGAAAAACCATGCCGAGTCTGACACCATCCGCAACCAGGTACGCGATGCCTATGCCGAGGTCGCCGAGGCCAGTAATGCCGGCGGCGGCTGCGGCGTGGAATCTTCCTGCTGTGGCGTCTCCGATGACATCGATATCAATACCCTTAACTCCATTCGACTGGGTTACAGCCAGGAAGACCTGGCCAGTGTTCCTGAAGGGGCCGATATGGGCCTGGGCTGCGGCAATCCACGCGCCATCGCCAGTCTTCAGAAAGGTTATACCGTGGTGGATCTGGGCAGTGGCGGCGGCTTCGATGCCTTCCTCGCCTCCCGCGAGGTGGGAGAGACCGGCAGGGTCATTGGCATCGACATGACGCCCGCCATGCTAAGCAAGGCGCGCAACAATGCAGAACAGGCCGGTTTTGAGAATGTGGAATTTCGCCTGGGTGAGATTGAGCATCTGCCCGTGGCCGATAACAGCGTCAATGTCATCATTTCTAACTGCGTGATCAACCTGTCACCCAATAAGCCCCAGGTATTCCAGGACGCCTATCGGGTTCTACAGCCAGGTGGCCGCCTGGCCATCTCCGATGTCGTCGCTACGATCGAATTACCCGAGGAACTGCGCAATGATGAAAAGCTCTATGCCGGATGTATGGGGGGCGCCTCGCTCATTGAGGACCTTGAGACCATGCTCGATGATGCTGGCTTCAGCCATATCAGCATCACCCCTAAGGATGAATCACGGGAATTTATTCGCGACTGGGCACCTGGCAGCGGCGTGGAAAACTACGTGGTATCAGCCTATATCGAGGCCGTTAAACCGGCCTGAATAGAACGGCATAACTAATCGTATTCACTGTCCTTCCATTGGCGCAGGACAGTGAATACCTCGCAGGCTTCAGCCAGGGAGCGGCCAGCCTGTTGCTCCGCCCGTTGAATAACAGCAGGCACATCAAAACGTAAGAATGGATTGGTAGCCTTTTCCAGGGCAAGCCTTGATGGCACGGTGGGGATACCCTTTTCCTGCAGGGCCATATCATGATCATCACGAAGCAGCAATTCAGGATTATCGGGCTCTACCCACTTGGCAAAACCCAGGTTATCCAGCGTGTATTCATGTGCGCAGTAGACCAGCGTTTCCTCAGGGAGATCACGAATCTTTTTTAGCGAGGCGCAGAGCTGCTGGAAGGTCCCATCAAATACCCTGCCGCAACCACCTGCGAACAGGGTATCGCCACAGAACAATGCGCCCTGCCCCAGATAGGCGATATGGCCCGCCGTATGTCCCGGGACATCTAATACGGAAAACTCCAGACCTAACTCACCCAGATGAACAATATCTCCCTCCACTAGTGTCTGAGTAATCGCGGGTATTCGCTCCGATGCAGGACCGTAAACCTCCAGCCCGGGAAAACGGGAAACCAGATTGCGCACCCCGCCCACATGATCGCCATGATGGTGGGTGATCAGGATGGCGACGGGTTCAACGCCCTCACGCTCTAACCACTGTATGACCGGCTGCGCATCACCTGGGTCCACGATAGCGCAGTGACTGCGGATGTCGTTCAGGATCATCCAGATGTAGTTATCTGAGAAGGCTCTGACAGGTTCTACTATCATTTATCTGGGCTCTGGAGAATCAACCTTGTAAGAAAGTATAGAGTTTCAACAATCGTATTTTAACCATAAACGGATCAAACCCAGAGGGAAATTATGGGACCAGTATTCAGCGGCGTGCCAGGATATAATGATTTCCCCATGACGGAATATAATCATGCGCCATTTGTATCGTACCTGACATTACCGTAAACAAGAGCTAGGCAACAGGCAGCGTTGGGAAACCTGAACAGACTTGCTAACCGGGAACAGTCTTTTGCGATAAACCCGCCTCTAGCTGTAAATTCTCGATCAGAAAATCAATAAATAACCCGACTTTTGATTGCTTATGATGCCTGTTCGGGTAGACCGCATAGACACCTGCATCTCCAAAATCATAATCTTGCATCATGCTTACCAGTCGTCCTTGTTTGATATCCCCATGAATCAGGAAATCTGATATTACACCCATGCCAGCCCCCTCTATGAGCAACGAGCGCAG
>JANTGN010000254.1 GCA_024762895.1 Thiotrichales bacterium | reverse complement strand
ATGGTCTGGAAGGGGTTGAGCGGTGTGGAGCCACCCCCGGTATTGGGATACTGGCCGGTGATAAACGGCACGTTCTGACCCACGACAATCGAGGCCTCCTGGTTGTCCAGTGTAACCAGGCTCGGGGTCGAGAGGATATTGGAATTTGCATCTCCGGCGAGCGCCCGGACCAGTGCCCCCAGCGACAGGGCGCCTTCGGAAAAGGTGCCCAGGCCAACGCTCAGGCCATCACTGATCTGGGGTGGGGATTCCAGTATGCCGAGGATGCCGGAACCAAAGCCGCTAAAGTTAAGAAATCCAATAGCGCCATCCTTGGTGCCGCCATCCGTGCCATCGAGTACCCATTGCACACCTAGTTCGGATGCACGGTCATAGCGGACCTCGGCAAGGACGGCCTCGACCAGTACCTGGGCACGACGGATATCCAGTTGCTGAATGACGGATCTTAATGAGCGTATGATGCCGGCCGGGGCATTGATAATCAGGGCATTATTGGCCTCATCCGCCTGGATGTTGACCAGTCCCGAGCTGCTGGAGCTAAAGGATGCACCCTGGGCGGTTTTGCTGACTTTTTTATCCTGGGTGAAGGTCTTGCTGACCCCCATGAGTACACCGACCAGATCCTCTGCCTTGGCATACTTGAGGTAGATGACATGGGTGTCACCCGCACCCTCCTCGAGGGGGATATCCATATGTGAAATCAGGGCGCGTATCCTGACTCGTTCCTGCTTGTCGCCACTCAGCAGGACACTGTTGACGCGTTCATCGGGTATCAGGCTATAACTGGCCGTGTCCTGTTTTCCGGGTTGTCTCAATTGTTTGACCATATTCACGACATCGGTTGCGTTCGCATGTCTCAGGCGAATCATCTCCACCTCTTTGTCGACCTGCTGGTCGATGCGATCGATGATCTCCAGCAGCCGAGCAACATTAGAGGCGCTGTCAGAGATAATGAGCACGTTTGACTCGGCATTGGCAGCCAGATGCCCACGTTGCGGGATCAGTGGGCGCAGAATGGGGATCAGCTGTGAGGCATTGATGAATTCAATCGGTATGACCTGGGTAATGAGTTCATCACCGTCCTGGAATTGTGCTCGCTGTACGGTCTTAATGCTTTCCTGTTTTGCGTTGGCGTCGGGCACGATCTTGATGGCGCTCTCACCGGGAATGGCGGCATAGCCATGGACATTGAGTAGCGACAGAAAGACCTGGTAGACCTCATCACGGGTCATGGGCTTGTTGGTGATCACCGTTACCTTACCCTTAACGCGAGGGTCGATAATGAAGTTTTTTCCGGTCAGTTTGCCCACCGCGGTGATCACGGCATCAATATCGGTATTGGCAAAGTTCAGGGTCATCTTTTCTTCAGCAGCCGGTGCACTGAAGGTGAACAGGCCCAGGCTAAGAAGCAGCATGATTCGAAGCAGTCGCTGCACAGGCAGGGTATGGCGTAGTTTTTGGTGGGTATCTTGGGTCAGCATAGTCATATCTCGCCTGTCGGGGTCAGTTCAGTCGGACAGTTAGTGATTGCGTTCTGCCGTCGCGCAGAATCGACAGATTGAGCTCCTGCAGGGATTGTGCGTCATTCATCATATCCATCAGGGTCTGGGTACTGGTCACGGGCACTCCGTTTACGGCCGTGATAATGTCCTGAGCCTGTAGGCCCAGGTCCTGTAAGATCTTGCCATCGGCATACTCCAGGCGGTAGCCCATGAGTTCACCGTTATTGCTGGTCTCCACGGGGGTTAGCCTCAGGTCCTTCAGGACCTCGCGTGGGCTGGAGGCCAGTTGTTTCCTGACTTCTTGCAGTGCTCGATCTT
Organism: Thiotrichales bacterium; assembly: GCA_024762895.1. GTDB lineage: Bacteria > Pseudomonadota > Gammaproteobacteria > J044 > J044 > JANTGN01. The sequence goes on along the minus strand of JANTGN010000254.1, from coordinate 1,449 downwards.
CTTCGGGGCCGGTTTCTGCCTTACTCGCTGAAGGACCTTGTGTTGCCGTGGTGGCAGCGTTCTTATCCTTGACGATATTGATCTTGGCCTCAGGGCGTTTCAGGCTCAGGGTCTCCAGTTTTCCACCGCGAGAGAGAATGACGCGGTCCTGATAGATTTCATGCAGGCTGGCATTGCCGGGGACCTTGTCTCCCCTGAGGTAGGTCATGCCTTTTTTACCCTGCTCGGCGATGATGGCCATGGAGTCACCGGGGATATCCGAGGAGAAAATGCCATTGAGCAGGAGCTTGAGGCGTGTTTCGGGCGCCTTGATGGGGGCTGCAATGGCCACCACTTCAGGTGTCACCTCGCCAAAGAGGTGCAGATCTGCAACCTTGCTCAGGGCTCCGGACGGGGATTGTTGCTGGCCAGAGGGAGTGACTGTGATGGGTGCTGGAGTAACAGGTTCCTGCCACAGGGCAACCAGCTGCCAGGTCATCCTGGCGGCAGAATAAGCAATGAGCACCACCAGTAAGAGCTTGACTGCCAGGGCTATGCGGGTGTTATAGGTGGGGTTTCGCAGGGTCAGCTGAAGCAGCCCCTGTACCTGGCTACCAATATCCTCCCAAATATGATGGTCCGCTGTTTTCATTCTGCTCTACTTTATGACGGAATAAGGTCCCTGAATCAAGCTAGCGCATCACAAACTGCCTGATTTTTAATAGTTTTGTGGTCAAAGCCTATCATAGCAAATGGGTCTGTGGCTTGTTACGGATGAGGCTGGAATTGAACCAGGGTGTTATGACCAGTCAATGAAGATGGGTTATTAGCCAGGTTTTCTAAATAAAGCAGCAAAAACATAAGCTTGCAGGGTTTTGTCCATGGCTGTCGCTTTCAGTCTCTGGGTTGAAGGGCGGAGATCTCCCTAGCCATGATGGATGTTGAGTAGTTTTTCCAGGATCAGGATCTCTTCCCTGGGATCTTCATGGGAGACAAACAGGAAGGTCACATCGGTTTTTTCCTGCTCGATCTGGCTGATGACCTGGTCATCCATGGCCGCATGAACGCTCAGGAAATAGGTGTCGGTTTCCGGGTCGAAATAATCCTGTATATGCTCGGTTTCGGGTATGAAATTATCCGGAAGTCGCATAACCTTCATATTGGCCGACTGGGTTTCATCGACCTCGGTATAGAGGCAGGTCCCATAACCAAAATCGGCAGAAAATTGCTGTATGACCTCGTTGACGTCGTTCGCCATGCCGTCCCAGAGTATACATTCGGAATTGGGCGAGACCAGTACATACCAGGCAGCTTGCTGATGGTTGCCTTGCGCCTGGAGTTCAGTTCGGCGTAGCTGAATCTGGCGCAGGGCATCGGCACGGGCATATTCATCGTGTTGTTCGAGAAGATCAGCCAGTCTGTCCAGCGATTCTGCGATATTGGTGTCGTGTGCCAGTTCAGGGTGTTTTT
>JANTGN010000253.1 GCA_024762895.1 Thiotrichales bacterium | reverse complement strand
TCCTCACCATAACCGGTGGCCGAAACCGCGCAGGTCTCATTATCGGCATAGACCCCGGAACCCACGATCGGCGAATCACCAACCCGACCCATGCGCTTATTGACGATCCCACCGGTAGAGGTTGCCGCGGCAAGGTTGCCGTCCGGGTCCATGGCAATAGCACCGATGGTGCCGTACTTCTGGTCCTCACTGTCCTCTTCGGTATCATCATGATCGAGCATGACCTTGTGCTTTAACTGCGCCTGCCTGAGTTGCTCGACACGGTCCGGGGTCAAGAAATATTTTTCCGCGGCGCGTTCCATGCCGCAGTGATCCGCAAACCTCATCGCCCCCTCAGAGATCAGCATGACATGCTCACTTTCCGTCATGACGCGACGGGCGAGCTGTATCGGGTTGGCAATATTATCAACGGCCGCAACCGCACCCGCGGATAGATCTCGGCCATCCATGATGGCAGCATCCATCTCGACCTTACCATTTTCATTCAGGACCGAGCCACAGCCGGCATTGAAGACGGGGTCATCCTCCAGCAGTGAGGCGCAGGTCTCTACGGCCTGCAGGGCAGAGCCACCCAGCTCCATGACATCACGACCATGCTCGAGTATGCGGCGAATACTATCCAGATAGCGGACCGCCGTTTTGCTGTCCTTGACATTATCAAGGGCACCAGCACCACCATGGACCATCAGTGAATAACTACCACCATTACTCATAAATCGCGCATCACTCTTGTCAACCGAACTCGTTTCATCAACTCGACTTTTTGAGTGTACGCGATTAAAGCCGTGAATTCAGTTCGGATTCCAGTACCTCTTGGTATTCCGGGCTTCCCGCCATCAGGATCACGAGCTTGCCTTCCAGTATGGTGCCCCAGTTGACGATGACTGCGCCCTCACCGGTCGTCATATTGAACTCGATGTCCTTCAGGTCGATATCGGATAGTTTGCGGTGTTGGGTCGAGAAGGTCTTCGCAGTCCACTCTGATATATCCAGTTTCTGTGCAATGACGGTCGGATAAGAGGCACCGTTGTAACGGGGATTACACTCTATTGCCGGGAAGGAAACACCATTCGGCGTTTCGACGACGGCCACATCAAAGGCAAAGATCCCCTTCATGCCATGTTCCACCAGCCAGTAGGCCATTGGGTCCACCATCTCCCAGGGCTCGTAACAGGCTGGATAACGATTACCCTGGTGGGCAAAGCCATCGAGAATCTGTTCCGAGGCCGCCAGCTTCACGGGATGCCCGTCCACCACACGATACTGCATATTCAGGAAGGTACGTGCCTTGACCTCAGCCTGCACCTGGACTGGCACATCAGGGGCAAACCTGCTCATCGCGTCAAGAAACTCGGTCTCGTTCTCACAACGATAAATTCCCACACCAGACACCGAAATAGCGGCCTTCAGGTAACAGGGATAGAAGACGGATTCAAGGGCCTCGGCATCGATCGCAGCGACATTGTCATAGCACAGGGTCGGTGGTATCTCGATGCCCAGTTCATTGGCCAGGCTGACAAAGTTATTCTTGGAGTTGATGTATTCAACCGTGCCCAGCCATTCATGATCACCCCAGTTACGACACTCTTCAGGACCGAAATAAAACACAGAAGGATGATAATTAATATGCTGGCCCAGCTGATCCAGATCGACATTCCAGATCACGTCCTGTGAATGAGACAGCCCAATTCGGCCATAGTGTGTCGTAATATCTTTCCACAGGGGCTTAAGCTCCGGATTAAGCTGAATTCGGTCACAGGGTTCAGACAAACCCAGGGCGCGCCCTGAATAGAGATGGTTACCCACCACACCATCCGCGGTACAACGCATGATGTCGTGATTAATAATGTATTTTCCTGATGGGAGATAGCCATGATCAATCGCTGCAGACATAGTTCACCTACTTTGTTCCATGTTAGATGAAATACTGGCAGCAATTTATATGCCAGCAACCAAGCCGCTGCTCAACAAAAAACGCCCTGAAAAGGTTCAGCACGGTAATTCTCGATAAAACCCCGCACAAAAAGCGTGCATTTATTGGCCTGATCCAGGTCCGCTAACAGCCGCTCTGCATTGTGATGGGCAATATTCGATTCGCTGCCACTACTGCGGGAAAACGCAATCCTGTCCAACATAAGACTTGTAATAATCCAGGGTCTTTTGCCGAAGTATTTCCACCTGGTTTTTATCAGGCTTGCGGCCTTTGGGATAAATAGGATCCAGGATTTCACTGGGCTCTTTGCCTAGTAATCGCATCGCCCTAAGCGCATTCACCCTGAAGTCCAGATACTCTTCGTAATTCAGGTCAAAAGGTTTATCCAACTGTTTTACATGCTCTATTACTTCCCGAGGAGATAGATCAAACCATTGTTCATAATCAGTATCCAGAAGCCTTTCAATCACCCTGTCCGTTAAATGTTGCATTTCGCCATTGAGTAGAGTCATACCTCTTAACTGCCGGATTTTTCCTACATAAGGGGTTTTGCCCTGATGACGCTGTATATGCATCGCCAGCGCATATAAATCCGCCTGACGTTCTCGTCGGTAGCATGAGTACTTACCCCAGAACTCCTTTTCGGAGCGTGTTATTGGCCCATAGTAGAATGTGTCGAGACAATGATAGACTTCATGATCGATGAGGAAGTCGAGATGGGCATCCTTGCTTAGATAGTTTTCCCTGGGTATGGCACGAAACTCATCATCCGTCAGATCCAGCATATGGCGAGTCGCTGCCTCATCGCTCAGGACCATACTATTCGGATCCAGGGTAATGACACAGACATGATCGCGCTTTGCGCCTGGCAGCTCACCAACCCTGAACAGATAAGAAGAAGCTTCACGATAAACCAGCATCATCTGAATCTTGGCCACCGTGACAAAAAGCAGATCCTCTCTCAGCTCCGGCGGATGCTCATAATCCAGATTGACGGGCTGATAGCCCAGGAGCAGATCCAGTGCACTCAGGGCCTGCGACCATTCCTCTCCATCACTGAGATAGATGAATTCTATTTCTGGAAACTGCCGATCGTAGAAAACCAGCTTTTCCCTTATATCCCTGTCAATAAGCTCTTTTTTATATGATTTCGAATGCTCTTCAGGTAACCGATCAGTATCAGCAATAACTGAAAAGCAGTTGGCGAATACGAGGGGCAAGAGAATTATGAGGTTTTTTAGAATTTTAAAATTCTCTTTCTGTAGCCATGACAATCTGGAATTTCACCTTTCTATTATCAAAAAGATGAATGCTCCCTAGATTTATTCCTTATTCGTTGGATAAATCCC
>JANTGN010000252.1 GCA_024762895.1 Thiotrichales bacterium | reverse complement strand
ATAGACACAGGAATAACTACAGGTCTTAGGCGGGATATGGTTAATCCCCAGACTACGACCTAATCGTCGTGATGGTACCGGCCCGAAAATCAGCATAATGGCTCCTCCACCCGCTGTTATTAATAGAATGAACAAAAACCAAGTGATTTAGTATGATTTATATCAATTATATAAGACATCAATTCATTTATTATGAACTCATAGTTTATGAGTATTGCGACACCGGTAGTGTTTATCGTTCATAGTTACATGGCATTACCCTGGAAGCATGGGTTGGGCAATGCCAGGCATTCAACAAAGACACATTCATTATGGCTGGCACATCCGTTTTTGACCTCAGACATCTGCGTTATGATCAGTGGTTCGAGCATCACTTAAGCGCTTATCAGTCTGAACTCCTGGCGATACGCGCCCTGCTACCCTGGCAGGGCCTGGGGCTTTCTATTGGCGTCGGAACAGGCCGCTTTGCCGCTCCTCTGGGTGTACCCATAGGCCTGGATCCATCAGTAAGGATGCTGGAATATGCAACCCGGAGAAATATTGCCGCCATACAGGCCGTGGCCGAGGCACTGCCTTTTCGAGATGCCAGTTTTGATTACATCCTCTGCGTGACTACGATTTGTTTCGTTGATGACATCAGCCTAATGCTGGATGAGGCCAGGCGTGTATTAATAACAGGGGGTACACTGGTGCTTGGTTTTATTGATCGTGAAACGCCGCTGGGACAACACTACCTCGAACACCAGGATGAAAACCCATTCTATCGTGAGGCACGCTTTTTCTCAGCGACAGAGGTTGAAGAACTGCTCGAGCAAACAGGCTTTGTTGAGCGACGTTGGGTACAGACCCTGTTCAATACGCTCGAGGAGACACAACAGATCGAGGCCCTGCGCCCGGGCTATGGCCAGGGTGCCTTTGTTAGTGTCCGGGCCCGCAGAGCTGATTAGATGAATGCAGATGATGACACAGACAAACTCTGATGAATCCAACCGCAATCCCGCCCCGATCGAACCGGCATCCTCTCGGGTGGAACAAGCTGGCTTATGGCCTTCGGAAAACTACGCCCAGCAGATAGAACAGTTAAAGAACGCCGTGGGAAAGCAGGTCTTCCTGGTGGAACTCGGGCCCTCAGACATCAGGATGTCGATCAGTTTAACCGACAGGGCCTACGAGTTGATTGCCGTATTAGACTTTCCCAGGCCAGACCCGGAAAAAAGAAACTTTCCCCACATGATTGTGCTGGATGATGGACGCGGTATTAATCTGGGCAGGATCGCTCGTATCAGTATCAATACTGCCTTTGACCCCCCGCCTGAACATATCCTCTATCTGGAACCAGAGACCGTGCATCATCTCATTTATAGAAAGCGGCGACTGAGCAGGGCTTCAATTATTAACCGCTCCCGAGCATTACTGGGCATGGTGCTTGGGCGTGTGAAGAAACCAACTCAGCGACTTGAATAAACGATAAGTTACGGTGCCAGACAGATAAAAAGGGCCGAAGCATCAGTGTAAACATTCCCACTCATACTCCGGCCCTTCACGCTACTACTTATCTAAGCAATGAGCTGATTTATACCGCTTTTTTACAGAAGTACCAGTCGGTGCACTCGTAGCCTTCATTCATGCGTGCCTCGGCGGCATCCATGTCTGCTGGCGGTGGTACGATGACCTGGTCACCGGGCTGCCAGCCCTCGGGTGTGGCCACCTTGTTGGCATCGGAGGTCTGCAAGGCCGTAACCAGGCGGACAAACTCATCAATGGAACGCCCGTTGGTCATCGGGTAGTAGACCATGGCGCGCATGATGCCTTCCGGGTCGATGATAAAGGTTGCACGCACCGCCGAGGTATCGGCAGCACCCGGATGAATCATTCCGTAGCTCCTGGCCACGCTCATGCTCAGGTCTTCGATAATCGGGAACGGAATCTCGACACCAAATTTCTCCTTGATATTGCGTACCCAGGCAACGTGGCTGTAGTAACTGTCGATGGACAGACCGAGCAGTTCGGTATTGATGGCCTGGAATTCAGGGTAGCGTTTTGCAAAGGCCATGAACTCGGTGGTGCAGACCGGGGTAAAGTCCGCAGGGTGCGAGAACAGGACCAGCCACTTACCCTTGTAGTCTTCCAGGGTCTTCACGCCATGGGTTGTCCGCGCCTCAAAAGCGGGGGCCGGCTCGTTGATACGTGGCATAGAAATGACAGTATTTTCAGATTCCATTGTTCTACTCCTCAAAAAGTTAATAGATTGTTATCGAGTACGGGTCCTATATTAGGAAATCCTTATTAATAAAGGAAATCTTTCTTTTCTATCGATACGATAGCTTTTTGCTATCAACATCCTTTTACTTCACCCAACGAAGAGAGATTCAAAATGCCTGGATTCAGGTATTTCATGCCCCAAAGCCCCGGCGCCTCGCTCAATACCACCTCTTGGGCGGCATAAAGAGTCAGGGAACATACGTTTACACGGGGCAAAAACCAGGACACCCCCATTCGCAAATCGCATATTCCTATGATCACAGCCCCAAAAACCACACTAACTGTCCTGCCTATGAAACTTTTCTATCGCTCCTATTAAGTTCATTTAGGCAGGCTATCGAGTGCCAATTTGGTGCATACCCTGCAAAGCCTTATGGGCCGTGGCCCCGGACCGTTCAGGCGCGGTTTTCCACCCAGTTTATCCACAGCTTTCCCCCATCTTCCCCAGAGCCCTATACACAGCATATTGTGCTTGACGAAAGGACCAGGCACATCCTATAGTGCTTTTACTTTAACCGGTGCAATACCGGTTGTGGTTGTACACAACCAAAAACACTAAATCACGTACCTATAGATTGAGAGTTGCCAGGGGAGTCCAGATCCAATGCAAACCGATAGTTCCAGTAATATTGCCGAAGCACCCGTCGCCACGCCCGTGGCCGATGACATCGCCCAGGAAAACGTCACACCGGCCCTGGGCCAGTACCTGGTCATTCGCCGTAATGGCAAGGTCACCAGCTTCGACAAGACCAAGATTGCGGTCGCCATGACCAAGGCCTTCCTGGCCGTTGAGGGCAGCACGGCTGCGGCCTCTTCGCGTATCCACGAGACCGTCGATACCCTGACCGACCAGATCGTCGAATGCCTGTTCCGTAGTCGTCCCGACGGCGGCACCATCCATATCGAGGACATCCAGGACAACGTGGAACTGGCCCTGATGCGCGCTGGTGAGCAGAAGATAGCCCGCGCCTATGTCATCTACCGTGCCAAGCAGGCCGAGAAGCGCGCCGAGGAAGAAAGCAAGAA
>JANTGN010000251.1 GCA_024762895.1 Thiotrichales bacterium | reverse complement strand
GCAGGGCCCAGATCGGGAACAGGGAGGTTAAACGAGCAATCACTCCTTGATAATTTCCAGGCCGCTTTCTTCGGTCAGACAGATATCAGTTCCTATTGTTTCTATTGCGACGGGCTTGAGTCCCTGGCCTCGACAGGGTCCGCCCAGACAGGCGCCATCGTTGATATCAAACAGCGCCCCATGGGTAGCACAGATGATGTGCTCTCCTTCATCATCCAGAAATTCATCCGGTTTCCATTCCAGGGGCATGCCTTTATGGGGGCACTGGTTAACCCAGGCCGTTAATTTCGCATCTCTGTGTACCACGAAGATCTCTAGTTTCTGGCCATCACTGTTGATTACAGTGTAGCCGCGAGATCCCGGGTCGTTTAGTGCCTCGATTTTGTCGAGTTTACGTTGAGTCATTGGCCTGCCTGCTGTTCCGAAGCATTCTTCGCAATGCCCTGAAAGCCGCTTTGTCCGATCTTGATGCCTGCCAGTAAATTGGCAAACCCCAGGGCCTCCTGGAGGTTTTCGCCACTGGCAAGGCTATGAATCAGGCCCGCGTTAAAGCTGTCACCCGCCCCCAGTGTATCAATAATTCGTTCAGGAGGATGGGCGGGCGCATGATAGACATGGCCATCCTGATCCTGCCCCCAGGCACCCTGATCACCCCAGGGGCAGATGATTATTGCCCTTGGAGCATGTATTTTCATGCGACGCAAGAACTCCTCGGCTTGCTCGTGTCCTCTACCTTTAACGAAGACGCTGGAAAAAATAAGAACATCGGCATGCGCGTAAAGGGCATCTATATCGGGGCGTTCTTTCTCAATTTCTATGGAAATGGGTTGGTCGATGCGTCGTTCTTTCAGATGTTTCAGCATACGCACCGTTTCACCGATATTCCGGCCTTCGAAATGGAACCAGTCAAAGGGCTCCAGTTCAATCTGCCGGAAATGATCGGCATCAAGTTCTGGGAGATCACGATAGTGGACTATGGTTCGAGTCCCGTTTTGCTGGTTTAACGTGATATAAGAAGTGGGGGCATGGCCTTCTGGAAAACGTTGGCAATGATCCAGGGTGATGCCCAGTTCGATCAGGTTTTGCTCTATCAGCCTGCTGTCTGAATCGCAGGCCAGGGTGCCACAGAAATGGCATTGATGACCCAGGCCAACCAGAACTTCCAGGGTATTTGAGGCATTGCCGCCGCGCGCAACACGCTGGTCGAGGGCGCGCATCTCTTCGTCTTCATGCGGGTAGTGCCCGACTTGGTTGATGATATCGAGTGTGGCAATGCCAATACCAAGTATCTTACTCATAATTGATCCAGGTCGTGTTTTTTTTACCTATATATGATGTACTGAAAAGATAGCTAAGGTCTATGGAATTTGGAAACTACCGTAGATGACAGGGTTTAGTCGGAAAGAAGGATCTGATCAAACAATTGATGAGGGTGTTTTATGGAAAAAATTCAGCAGGTTAAACAACCCGAATGTCTGGATTCACGTAGCATGGTTGAGGCGCTGGATAAATTCGCTAATACCTTTCAGGCCAGTGCACGTCGTTGGGAAATCATCGTTTATCCTTCCATGTTCGCCTTTGTCATACTGGCAGGCTATGGTTTTTTCCTGATTTATAGTCTGACCAGTAATGCCAATGACATGGCTGACTATATGTATGAAATGAACAAGAACTTCGTGACCGTGACGCAGAATATGCAGCAGGTGACCGACGAGATGATGGTCATGTCCAAAAATATGAGCAATATGTCTGAGGATACCCGTGGCCTGACGCAGGCGATTAACAGCATGAACCAGCAGATCTATACCATGAATCGAAATATTCATGTCATGACGGCCTCGATGAACCGTATGGGCGCCGATATGGGTAGCCTGAATCGCAGTATTAGCCAGCCCGCAGACTTCGTAAATGACTTTCTTCCCTGGTGATGCCACATAAGGGTGTCGTAGCAGCGGGACATCAGTTAACGGCACAGGCAGCAGCCGATGTATTGGCCGAGGGTGGCAATGCCTTCGATGCCATGATCGCCGCCCTCTTCGCGGCTTGTGTGGCCGAGCCCGTTCTGGCCTCCCTGGGTGGAGGCGGTTTTCTTCTTTTTGACCATGAGGATGGCCGCTCGGGCATCCTGGATTTCTTTGTCCAGACACCGCGTAAAAAACGGCCCGAGGCTGAGATAGAGTTTTATCCGATCATGGCTGATTTTGGCACCAGTCAACAGGAATTTCATATCGGCCAGGGTTCTATTGCCACACCGGGCATGTTGCGCGGCCTGTTTGCGATTCATCGGCAGATGGGGTCCATGCCCATGAGGGACCTGGTGGCGCCGGCTATCCATCTGGCCCGCACCGGTGTGCCGCTCAGTGGTCTGCAGTCTTATATCTTTTCTGTCGTTGCACCGATCTATCTGGGCAGTTCAAAATCGCGCACAATGTTTGAAAGCCCAGGCTCCCCAGGAAAGACCCTGCAGGAGGGGGAGGTCTATCGTAATCCGGATATGGCCGATACGCTGGAAAACTTCGCCATTGAGGGTGAAGACCTGTTTTACAGGGGCGAGATTGCGCAACTGATTGCTGAACAGAGCAAATCCCATGGAGGCTATCTTCAAGGCGATGACCTGGAGCATTATCGGGTGATCGAGCGGCGCCCTCTGGAGTTTAGATACCGGGATAATCAGCTACAGACCAATCCGCCGCCCTCATCGGGAGGCATCCTGATAGCTCTGGCACATAAGCTGGTTGAGGGAATTCCGGCTCATGAATGGGCACATGATGAATCTGTGCGCATGCGTCTGGTGGCTGAGGCCATGAGGCAGACCTCAAAGGCGCGCCTGGATGCTCATCTGGACGAGGCTACAGCACATCTGGATAGTCGAAGAATGCTGGATCAGGGTTTTATGCAGCGCTATCGTCGGGAGGTCTATGGCCGAGCCCAGGCCATGCGCGGAACAACCCATATCAGCGTGACCGATGCTCGAGGTAATATTGCCTCTGCCACGGCCTCTAATGGTGAGGGTTGTGGGGACATTATTCCGGGTACCGGTATTATGCTAAATAATATGCTGGGCGAGGAAGACATCAATCCCCATGGTTTCCATCGCTGGCAGTCGGATCAGCGTATGACCTCCATGATGGCGCCAACCATCGTGCGGCTTGCGGATGGTAGTACCGTGGCCACCGGTTCCGGAGGTTCTAACAGGATTCGCAGTGCCATTTATCAGGTGTTGCTGGGTATCATGGATCAGAGCCTGGAGGTTGAGGCAGCCGTCCTGGCTCCACGCATCCATACCGAAGGTGATTTATTGAGCATCGAAGGTGG
>JANTGN010000250.1 GCA_024762895.1 Thiotrichales bacterium | reverse complement strand
TACGGCCGACGACGCCAGCAAGACAATCAAGGTCAGTGAAAGCCTGGTTCGCCTGGCTAACAGGCTTGAATCTCTGGTGATGAGTTTTCGTTTGTAAGCTTTTTACTCTTCTACTTTCATGCTCCGCCCGTTCTGACGAAATTACCAGAACGGGCTGACCTGCCCCTCGACATCTTCTATACCTTCCCTGTGGATTCGGCTTCGTAGCCTCCTCGTCGCTGACTTTCTGTTCTAAGTCCTGAGAAGGAAATTCCTCACTCTGCAGTCATTTACTTAAGGCCTTGCGCAGGGCGTCGGCCATGGCGCCAGATCCCTGTGTCTCAGTCTGATTCTTAGCCACCTTATTCCGCCGACCCTGCTTTTTAGGGCGATTGTTTTCGACTGGCTTCCCCCTGTCCTTCGAAACAGCGGCATCACTACGCATGCTCAGGGCAATACGTTTACGCTCCAGGTCGGCCTCGATCACCCTGACCTTGACCAGGTCACCGGCCTTGACCACTTCTCTGGGGTCTTTCACAAACCGATCTGCAAGCTGAGAGATATGTACCAGGCCATCCTGGTGAACTCCCACGTCGACAAAGGCACCAAAGTTGGTCACATTGGTCACTACCCCTTCCAGGGTCATGCCGGGCTTCAGATCCTTCAGGTTTTCCACCCCTTCCTTGAATTGTGCCATCTTGAATTCGGGCCGCGGGTCCCGCCCCGGCTTCTCCAGTTCCTTGAGGATATCGCTAACGGTTGGCAGGCCAAACTGCTCATCCGTAAAACGGGCCGGATCTAGCTTCTTCAGATAACCCTTATCACCAATCAGGTCAGTCATACCCTTACCACTATCTTCAATAATGCGATCAACCAGGGGGTAGGATTCGGGATGCACCGATGAACTGTCCAGGGGGTTACTCCCATTCATGATACGAAGGAATCCTGCGGCCTGCTCATAGGCCTTGTCGCCCAGACGTCGCACCTTGAGCAGATCTTTTCGGTTTTTAAAGGCACCGTGTTCATCTCGATATTCGATGATGTTCTGTGCCAGGCCCTGGTTCAGGCCGGAAACTCGGGCCAGTAAGGGAACCGAGGCCATATTCAGATCCACCCCAACCGCATTTACACAATCCACCACCACAGTATCCAGTGAACGGGCCAGGTGCACCTGGCTGACATCATGCTGATATTGCCCTACCCCTATAGACTTAGGCTCGATCTTGACCAGCTCGGCCAGTGGATCCTGTAAACGCCTGGCAATGGAAACCGCTCCGCGCAAAGAGACATCAAGATCAGGAAACTCCCTGGCTGCCAGCTCAGAGGCGGAATAGACCGAGGCCCCGGCCTCCGAGACCATGATCTTGCGTAGCGACAGTTCCGGGTGACGTTGTATAAGATCAGCCGCGAGTCGATCGGTCTCACGCGAGGCCGTACCATTACCTATGCTGACGAGCTCTACCTTATGTTTCCGGGCCAGACTGGCCAGGACCAGGATGGACTGATCCCACTGATTCTTCGGGGCATGCGGGTAAATGGTCGCCGTATCGAGTAATTTTCCGGTCGCGTCCACAACAGCAACCTTTACCCCGGTGCGCAGTCCGGGATCCAGCCCCAGGGTCGCTCGTGGTCCGGCCGGGGCCGCCAGTAGCAGGTCATTGAGGTTGTCGGCGAAGACCCGGATAGCCTCCTCTTCAGCCAGTTCGCGCAGGCGCGTCTTCAGATCCAGATCCAGCCGTGTATGGAGTTTCACCTTCCAGGTCCAACGGGCGGCATCCATCAGCCAGCGATCCGCCGATCTGCCCTGGTCCTTAATGCCGAAGCGGGCGGCAATGCGTAGTTCTGCAGGATGCTGCATGCCTGCCTCTAAAGGTACATCCAGGTCCAGGTTTAGAACCCCCTCGTTCCTGCCCCGGAACAAGGCCAGGGCACGATGAGACGGGATCTTCTGAATCTGTTCACTGTACTCAAAATAATCGGAGAACTTGGCCCCTTCCTGCTCCTTGCCGGCAACGACACTGGATGAAAGCATACCCTCATTCCATAACCACTCACGCAGGCTTCCTGCGAGTTCCGCATCCTCTGCAAATTGCTCCATCAGTATCTGACGGGCCCCGTCCAGGACGGTCTTGATATCGTTAAAGCCCTGTTCGGGATTGAGAAAGTTCTCTGCCTTTGCCTCGGGTGACTTAGTAGGATCTTCCAGTAACTCCATTGCCAGTGGCTCCAGCCCTGCCTCTCGTGCTATCTGTGCCTTGGTGCGACGTTTTTTCTTGTAGGGAAGGTAGATATCTTCCAGTTCGGTCTTGGTTACCGCCGACAGAATGCTGTCCTTCAGGGGCTCACTCAACTTACCCTGTTCATCAATGGCCTTCATGATGCTTTGACGGCGATCATCCAGTTCGCGTAAATAGACCAGGCGCTCCTCGAGCTTTCTCAGCTGGGTATCATCCAGGCCCTGTGTGACCTCTTTACGGTAACGGGCGATAAAGGGAACGGTCGCACCCTCGTCCAGTAACTGCACCGCAGCCTGGACCTGTTCCGGGCGCACCTGGAGTTCTTCAGCAATCGTTTGGGGAATGAGGGTCATTGTTGGTATTTGCTTTCAGAAAAAAGCGCCATTCTAACAGCGAAAACCCAAGGAACGAACTGCCAGAAAAGAAACTTCTTCAGGATTAGACCCGGTTCAAATTCGTACTAGATGGCGCGTACGGAACGCTTGCCTTTTTTGGGCTTTTCTGGAATCTGCTGCTTCCACTGCTGGTTATCACGCCAGACATCAAATTCATGAGGCAGCATGGGATGCCCTATGAAAAAGCCCTGCGCAATATCACAGCGCAGAATCTCCAGCAATTCCCAGGTCTCACGAGTCTCCACACCTTCAGCAACGACCCGCATGCCCAGATTATGGGCCATATCAATCGTGGAACGGACGATCACGGCATCGTTGTCGTCTGAAGTCATATCCATGACAAAGGATTTATCAATCTTGATAATACCGACTGGCAGGTGTTTGAGGTAAGCCAGGGATGAGAAACCCGTACCGTAGTCATCCACAACCAGATGCACGCCCGCCCTGGAGAGTTGCTCCATGGTCCTGACGGCACGTTCAGGATCTGCCATGACAGCGCTTTCGGTGATCTCGAGTTGCAACAGGGAGGAATCCAGGTCCCAGGCACGTAGACGCGAAAGCACCTGTTCATAAAAATCCATATCCTGGAGATTCCAGACGGAAAGATTCACATTCACGGTGAGATTGAGACCTGCAACCGACCATGACCTGGCCTGACGAATAGCGGAATTTAAAACCCACAGGGTGAGCTGTTTGATCAGTCCGGTATGTTCAGCCAGCAACAGTATTTCATCCATGCTGACGTTTGCGTGACTACG
>JANTGN010000249.1 GCA_024762895.1 Thiotrichales bacterium | reverse complement strand
GGACGTTTATGTGGAACCTTGTCATATTGTCCCTTCCAGTAGCTGCCTTTATAGAAGGTCTTATAGGCCTCGCCCTGGTGTAGTCGAGTGACTAACTGATCCAGAGGCAAAAAACCTTTTTCCTGGTAAATACGTACCTGATCCTTGAGTGGTGTAACCACCAGGAATACATCACCGGGCTCGAGGTCTTCAGTCAACGGATAGACTGGCAGTACCTGGCTGGCCCGTATCGTCAGGCTCCAGTCTTTGGCTACGCGTTCCAGTTCACGACTGGGATCAACAGCGCAGCCTGCTAATGAAAACGTGCAAATGAGTAGTACGATGAGAATTTTTTGTGTGTGGCGCATGGTACGAAATCCCGATAATCAGTATTATTCCATCCGAGTGAGGCATCCAGTAGCTGGGATCGTATCGGCCAGAAGGATCCTTCTCTGATTCGATGTGTAATCATTGATGTCTGCTTTCTAATGAATATATAGGAGACAGGCTACTGATACTCAAGTGTCTTATTTGGTGGTGGAAATTCGGGCTCGTCATTATTTCCATTCGAGCATATGAAAGGGTCCGTGGAACATTTTGATACAAAAGTGGTTGTTTTAATCTATGAGAGCCTATAAAGAACAGTCAAAGTCTAAAGCATGGATATACTGACACAGGGTTTACTCGGTGGGGTGCTGGCGCAATCGGTCGCCAGGAAAGAGGAAATAAAGCTGGCCACCCTGGCGGGTTTTTTCTCCGGCCTGCTGGCCGATGCTGATATCCTGATTCGTTCCTCCAGTGATCCACTGCTTAGTATTGAATACCATCGTCATTTTACTCACTCTCTGTTGTTTGTTCCATTTGGTGCTGCCATTGCATTAATCCTTTTATGGCCCTTTCTGCGGCAGAAAATATCTCCGGGTCGTCTCTATGTGTTCTGTCTCGCAGGAATTAGCATGAGCGGCATCCTGGATGCCTGTACCAGCTATGGTACACACCTGTTCTGGCCCTTTTCGGATGAGCGTGTGTCATGGAATATCATATCCATAGTCGACCCGGTCTTTACACTGGTTCTGCTGCTTGCCTTGCTGCTGGGACTGAAGCTTATGAAGACTCAGGTGGCTCGGATAGGATTATTGTTCTGCGGTCTCTACCTGGGGCTGGGGTTCATACAGTTGCAGCGTGCCACTCAGCTGTCTAACGAGCTGGCCCTGTCGCGTGGCCATGAGACCGAGCATCAGGTCGTTAAGCCTACGCTGGGTAATCTTCTCTTGTGGCGCTCTGTGTACATTCATGGGGGTCGAATTTACACCGATGCCATTCGTGTTGGTCTCATTGGCAGGAGCCGAGTCATTGAAGGTGAGTCGGTTGCGCATTTCCAGTTGGACAAAGATTTGCCCGGTCTGTCCGAGGCGTCTCGATTATCAAGAGACATTCGGCGGTTCAGGAGGTTTTCCGATGGTTATCTGGCCTACGATCCTACTCGAACCAATGTGATTGGCGATATGCGGTATAGCATGTTACCGGTGAGTACGAAGCCTTTATGGGGTATTGTTATCGATCCGGAACTTCCCGATCGACATGCCGAATTTCGGTTCTTCAGGGACAGCAGTAGTGAGGTTAGGCAGGCGTTTCTGAGATTGTTGTTAGATTAAGATAAGACTCAGTTTAAAAATCCCGAAAGTGCCAGAGATCTTCTGGCTTCTGGTTCTCCTTGCGCCGGTCCTTACCGCTACGGCGATCCGGTTTTTCCTTATCAGGCTCAAAGCGCACCATCTCTCGTCTGTCACGCATCACGCGCCTTTCCTTGCCGGAGCGTTTTTCGGGGCCATCATATTCTTCCGGCGTCTCAGGCTCATCAGATATAGCAGGCGCAGGGTCTTCCTGTTTGAGGCTGTCCTCAAGCTCTTCATCGGAAAGAATCTTCAGGTCTAGGTCATCATCAGACATAGTGCGTATCGTTTTATATTTTCCTTCTGGATGCAATTATAGACCGTTGTGTACTCAATGAGTTTCAGTCACAGATAGGCTGGACCAGTTCGTCACTACATATCTGTTCATCATTCATCATGTGCCAGGCA
The DNA here is from genome assembly GCA_024762895.1 of Thiotrichales bacterium. Taxonomy (GTDB): domain Bacteria; phylum Pseudomonadota; class Gammaproteobacteria; order J044; family J044; genus JANTGN01. The sequence continues at coordinate 1,309 of JANTGN010000249.1, read as the reverse complement.
GTCTGATAACCCAGTTCTCGGTAGGCCTCGAACTGTTTTTCATCAAAAAACTGGTCGCTGGTAGGCTCATCGGGGAACTGTGGGTGGGTCTTCTTATAACCGTAGAGGTCCGCGCTAAGTTCTTCAAAAAACGTCGTTTTCAGATAAATCAGGCAGCCTCGGCTATTGTCAGGGTAGATGATCGTGCTCTTGATATAGCCACGCCTGGCGCTCTTGATCGCGTCGCCCTTATTCTTTTCATGGGGTACGAGGGTTTTCAGGTCATCGCAGTCAGTCAGGATGAGCGTACCGAAGTCCGCCCTCGCTTTTTCCACGGCATTGGCGAAGTCGCTAAACTGGAACTCAGGATCGGCACCGGCGTCGCAGGCAATAATCAGCCGGGTGCGCCGGCGTATCAATTCATACAGGGCCAGGTTTTCAAAGTGTCCTCCATCGGTCAGCTCTACATACCGGGCCTTTTCGTTCAGCTTCCAACGTGTAAATAGTTCACTTAATCCGGGCAGGAAATAGTTTGGAATGGCGCGAGCCGCACGCCTGGGGTCGGGGTTGGGCGCCCAGTAACCCAGGCGAATATTGAGCAGCCCCATAAGCATCGAGAGCATGGGCTGGCGCGTTACACCCTTGCCGCCGACACCGGTGCTGGGGTTGACCGCAGCACCAGAAATGGCCATGGCGGTGGGCAGGGTCATCCGGCCTTTCATAAAGGCCCTGGAACGCGACCAGCCCGTTGCGTTACTGCCACAATAACTCGGCGACAATATGAAGTTGTCACCACCTCGACCACGGAACTTGGGAATGCGAGACGATTCCAGTACCACATTGGTATTGATCAGGTGATAGGGGGCGGGATTATCAGCGAGGCCACTACCGGCATCCTCGTCCAGGAGGGTGTCGAGGGGTTGCTTGTCCGCTTTACCGGCTGCACGGGTGGCAATCTCTCCATCCAGGGCCTTGTCCACATCGGGCATAAAGGCCTCCATCAGTCGATCACGGTAATAGCGGTGTATGGAGACATAGTTGATATTGGCATACCAGCCCACAATACCGATGATCGCAGCTAAGATCAGACCGCCTCCCCACAGCGCCTTGTCTGAATAATATTCAGAAACCTGGACTGACAGATGATAGGAAAGTATGAGTAGCCCAAACCAGAGTGCAGCGGTACCCACGGTGACCAGTAGCCCCATGGGTACAAGCCCTTTCCTGGAGCTATTGCTTTTGATAAAGGCCGCAATGCCGGACAGTATGCCGAACAGGCTGGAAAGGGCCCCGGTTATGCCTGGTGATGCTTCTAACCAGTCCTGCAGGG
>JANTGN010000248.1 GCA_024762895.1 Thiotrichales bacterium | reverse complement strand
AGGCGAGTCAGCCCCAGGCCTCTGGCGATCAACGTCAGATGAGATATCGGGATCAGAACATGCATCAGGAAGGTCAGGGTCGTGGTTACGGTCAGGGTGGTCGCTATGGTAAAGGTCCTGGTTATGGACGCGAAGGTGGCCAGTATCAACAAGGGCCGGGCTATGGTCGTGGTGGCGGTATGTACCAGCAAGGTCCGGGCTATGGCCGTGGTGGTGGACAAGGTGGTCAGGGCGGCGGTGGTCGTCCCCGCTAAACCAACAGATTTTTGGTGTGACTCTCTATTGCGGGCCTACGGGCCCGTTTTTTTGTGCCCATTTCATGAGGGTCGCCGAGTCCCTGTTGGATGATAGGCCGAATTGATTCAGGTCAGACCAGGGCTGTTACAATCATGTAATGACTTGCGGGGGACATCATCTAAAAAGGGGGGCTTGCTGTTGGTTAGCAACCTATCGGGTTCTACCCCTGGTTTTGCTGCTTGCTTTGTTGATGATACCAGGGACTACGCATGCCGATATTCTTAAGCTGGATGAAGATAGTCTTTACCTGAAGATTCGGATCACCGGACTGGATAGTGAGCTCAGGCGAACGGTTCGTAAGGCGCTTTCCATCAGCCAGCTCGCTAAGCGAGACGACCTTAGCGAAGATGAGGTTCAGCGCTATTTCAAACGTGCACCGGATGAAATTATGCGGGTAATGGAGTCCCAGGGTTTTTACGGGGCACAGCTGGAGTCTTCCCTGTCAGAGGTGCTGTATGAAGGCTGGGTAGCCCGATTTCAAATCGATCCGGGTAAGCCCGTGGTCATCGGCTCAATCGAAATAGACATCGGTGGGCCAGGTAAGGACCACCCTCCCTTGCTCAAGCAGTCCGAGAAATTCGAACTGAAAATGGGAGAGCGTTTTCAACATGGACGCTATGAGCAGGCCAAGGCGGCTTTATTAAAACGGGCGCTCAGAGATGGATACCTGGATGCCCGCTGGACACAGCACGTCGTCGAAGTCGACCGAAAAAAGCATCAGGCAAATATTCGGCTACAGATGGAAACGGGTCATCGCTATCGCCTGGGGTCCATCGAGGTGATCCAGGGCGTGCTCGATCCCGGGTTTGTCCAGAAATTCATCATGCTGCGCGAGGGTGAGTATTATTCCAGTGCGGCGATCCTGGAACAGCAAAATACCCTTGCGGCTACCGATTATTTTAGCGAGGTCTATGTACGACCGCTCAAGGACCAGGCGATTGACTACGTCTTACCGGTTGAGGTGGTACTCGTTTTTCGAAAAAAAAATAAATACTCGGTCGGCGTGGGTTATTCGACCGATACGGGTATCAGGGGCTCCCTGGGCTGGCAACGGCGCCTGCTGAATTCTCGAGGTCATCGACTCAATGCTGAACTTCAGGGTTCAAAGATCGGCGCAGCCGTAGGGCTGCGCTATCGGATTCCTTTTAACGATCCGCGTGAGGATGAATATGTCATCACCTCGAGCCTGTCATTTTTTTCACCCGAGACCAGTGAAAGTGCCATAGCACGTATCGGCCTGGCACGCGTGATTATGCGTAAGAATTGGCGTGAAACCCTGTCCATCGATTATGAGGGTGAAAACTTTATCGTGGGCCAGCAGGATGATCAGGTCAGACTACTCGTGCCCTCGGCTAACTGGATCAGGAAGGTACCCAGGCGCCAGGCCCTGGTACCCAGGGGGCATCGAATGTCCTTTGGTGTCCTGGGGGCCAGCGATGCCCTGTTGTCGGATGTCAGCTTTGCCCAGGGCAACGCCGAGACAAAATGGATCGTACCCCTGCTTAAAAAGGGTCGTTTTATTACGCGCGGCAATGTGGGTTATACAGCCATCTCTTCAATCTTGGATTTGCCCGCCTCCTACCGATATTTTGCGGGTGGGGATCAGAGCATTCGTGGTTATGACTTTAAAAGCCTGGGACCTGTCGATGAGGAAGGGGATGTCATTGGCGGTAAGTATCTGTTCGTGGGTAGTGGTGAGTACGACTATCGCATTGTCGGTAACTGGCGCATCGCTGCATTCTTTGATTTTGGCAATGCCTTTAATGATGTTGATGATCTTGAGATCGAGCAGGGGGCAGGTATCGGTGTCCGTTGGCAAACACCTATCGGCGCTATTCGTATTGACCTGGCCTCCGCCCTGACTCAGCCCGATAACCCCTGGCGCATCCATTTCTGGATAGGACCGGACCTGTGAACCGCCGCCTAAGCACCTTATCGCTGTTACTGCTGGCCCTGTTGCTTGCCTTGCTGGTGTCACTTTATGCGGCCCTGCATTCACAGGCGGTGCTGCGTTGGTCCTTTGCACTGGCGTCGGATCAACTGCCGGGAAACCTGAGTGCAGAGTCGATTGAAGGGAAACTGCTGGGGCCGGTAAAAATTCGTGGTCTTACCTATCAGGATCCTACACTCGAGGTGGATCTGGACCTCATCTATATGGACTGGAATCCAGTGAGACTGCTGAAAGGGCAGGTACAGATAAGTAGCCTGGTTCTGAATCAGCTACAGGTGACGATTAAGGAATCAGTCCCTTCATCTGATGCGGCCTCTTTCCTGCCGAGAAGGGTAATACTGCTGCCCATGGAGTTTCAGCATATCCGGCTGGATGCCCTGACGATCATACAACCCGAACAGGAGGCCCCGTTCAAACTGGATTACGCGAGTCTTAGTGCAAGCGTGGACCAGGATGTATTCAATCTTTATACCCTTAATGTGACGCACCCCGATTATTCCATCAACGGTCGAGGGCTAGTTCAGCTCGAGAATAACTATCCTGTCGAGGCTAACATTGAATGGACAACCAGCCTGGAAAATATGGAGGCAATGCAGGGCGTTGCCAACATTAGTGGCAAGCTCGATGCCCTGGATGTGGATGCCTATCTGCAGCAACCCCGTGGCCTGCATTTTCGCGGAAGCCTGAAGGACTTTTTAACCGATTTTCAATGGCAGGGTGAGGTGGAAATCAAGGCACTGAATCTCGCCGAATTCAAAGAGACTCTACCCGCAATTCCCATCAGTGGTCAGGCGCAAATATCGGGCACCCTGGCTACGGTATCTTTAGATGGACAATTAAATTCGAATCTCCCGGAGGTGGGGGCCATAACTTCGGAAGTCGTTCTGTTATGGACAGAGAATCGGCTCTCCATTCACCAGGCGGAAGTCGTACAGGAATCGACACGAGCACGTTTGCAGCTCGAGGGTGGACTGCATATCAGGGATGGGCAGGTCTTCTTTAATGCCAGTTCACAGTGGCAGGGCTTTGAGTGGAACCTGAGCCCCAACGATAAGCTGTTTAGTGAGAAGGGCCGGGTGCAGCTTGAGGGAACAATCGACGATTATCGGTTTAAAGTCGAAGAGGGGCGTTTTCGTTATCATCAGTTAGTGGCTGATCATATCCAGGCAGAGGGA
>JANTGN010000247.1 GCA_024762895.1 Thiotrichales bacterium | reverse complement strand
TATCTGGATGGCCATGGTCGCCCCACCGAGCGTTATCCCGAAAATCCGAATGGATCGCCGGAAGGGATCACGGGGCTGTGCTCAGAAGACGGTCGCTTTACCATCATGATGCCGCACCCCGAGCGTCTGTTCCGTAGTGTTCAGTATTCCTGGCACCCCGAAGAATGGGGTGAAGATGGCCCCTGGCTCAGGATGTTTCGAAATGCCCGTGTCTGGGCTGGCTAAGGCGTCGATCCTAAGAAGCATAAAAAAGGCGGGTTATCATCCCGCTTTTTTTATGCTTTTCAATTGATGTGAACCCAATTGTAAATACTGGGTCTTAGCTGGGTATATCGCAGTACAATTAAGGCGACAACATATTCACCAGACAATAATAATGGTTGAGAGTCCACTTATGATCATTCGTATACCCAAGGCATCCGACGTTAAATCCTCTGAGATCACACCAGAAAACATCTATAAGCAACGAAGACTTTTTATGCAGGCCGCAGGGCTGGGCGCGCTGGGGCTGATGACGGGAGACATATTGGCCAAAGCGGAGGAGCGTTCACTCAGGCCACTGGCTCAACTCAATAAAAGTCCTTTCTCTACCGATGAAGATATGACCTCCTATAAGGATGTCACCCAGTACAATAATTTTTATGAACTGGGCACGGGGAAAAAAGACCCCTATCGTTTTTCCAACTATCTGAAACCCAGCCCCTGGTCGATCACCATAGAAGGTGAGTGCACGAAACCCGGTACCTATAACCTTGAAGATTTTATCAGGCCCTATGCGCTGGAAGAGCGCATCTATCGAATGCGATGTGTCGAAGGATGGTCTATGGTCATTCCATGGGTAGGCTTCCCCCTGGCTTCCATGATCAAACAATTCGAGCCGACCTCCAGGGCTAAATATGTCGCCTTTGAAACCCTTTATGATCCCGAGATGTTGCCAGGGCAGAAGAGACCGGTATTACCCTGGCCCTATGTAGAGGGGCTACGTATGGATGAAGCCATGAACCCCCTGACCATTCTATCTGTTGGGCTCTATGGTAAGGAACTACCCAATCAAAATGGAGCGCCCATCCGTTTGGTGGTTCCCTGGAAATATGGTTTTAAGAGTATCAAGTCCATCGTCAAGATCCGTTTCGTAGAAGAGCAACCCAGAAGCACCTGGAACGTCGTCACGCCCAATGAATATGGCTTTTATTCCAATGTGAATCCGGAGGTAGACCACCCTCGCTGGAGTCAGGGCAGGGAAAGAAGGATCGGCGAGTTTCTTAAGCGTGATACCCTCATGTTCAATGGCTATGCCGAAGAAGTGGCCTCCCTGTATAGCGGTATGGATCTGAAAAAGTTCTTCTAAATATGCAGCAGAGTATGCTTCGCTCTTTCCCTGTGATGATCCCCACGGTGTATCTGAAGGTGGTCGTATTTATCGCCTGCCTGATCCCTCTTGGGCTACTGATCTGGAACTTATTCCAGGACAATCTGGGCGCGAATCCCATCGAAGAGGTCATACACCAGACGGGTGACTGGACGCTCAGGTTTCTTCTGATCACCCTCAGCCTGACCCCCCTTCGACAGCTGACCGGATCAGGCACGTGGATTCAGTTTCGCCGCATGATGGGGCTGTACGCCTTTTTTTATGCCTGCCTGCATCTTCTGTCTTATGTGGTCCTGGACCAGTTTTTTGACTGGCCGGCCATTATCAGGGACATCATCAAGCACCCCTACATCACGGTGGGCTTTGCGGCCTGGTTGTTGTTGATACCCCTGGCCCTGACCTCGACGAAAGGCATGATGAGACGCCTGGGCAGGCGCTGGAAGTCTCTGCACCGCCTGGTCTACCTGATCGGTATATTGGGCGTGATACATTTCGCCTGGCTGGTGAAGGCGGATTATCGGGAACCCATTATCTATGGACTGATTCTTTGTCTGTTACTGAGTATGCGTTGGTTAAAAAGAAACACCGCAGGCAAATAAACGCTCAATCCAGACTAAGCCCGTTTTTATCCGAACTCCTCGGTACATTAAGGGCTCGATTAAAACCCTTACAAATTCAATCATTGGTTAGAGCCCTGATGCAGGGGGGTATTTTTATTCCCAAGCTGCTAAGCTTGTGACGTAAGTACTATATTCATACCGATAATCAACTATAAGGGAAATGATCATGAATCTGGTAGAAGCGGAACTGAAGGAATCGGTAGGCAAGAACTGGGGATGGCTAATGGCCATGGGCATCATTATGGTCATCCTTGGGGTCGCAGCCCTGGGCTACGAGTTTTATGTCACTCAATTCACGGTATTGTTTCTTGGTTTTCTGTTGCTGATCGGTGGTGTACTGCAGTTGGTTGATGCCTTTCGTTATGCTGGCTGGAGGGCACGTCTCTGGCACATTCTTATCGCTTTGATGTATCTGATTGCGGGTGGCATCATGGTCTATGATCCCATCGCTGCCTCTATATCACTGACCATGTTTATTGCCATCATCCTGATTTTTGTTGGCGTTTTCCGTATCATCATGGCCTTCCAGATGAAGGGGGTTCAAGGCTGGTACTGGCCATTGATCAGCGGCATCCTTGCCATCATCCTGGGCATGATGATCTTTGCCTCTTGGCCTGCCTCTGGCCTCTGGGTGATCGGTATGTTTGTTGCTATTGATCTAATCTTCAACGGCTGGAACATGATTATGGTGGCCCTGGCAGGACGACAGCTCACAAAAGCAGCCTGAATACTGGGCAGTCACAGTCGTAGTAATGAACGAGGTCGTGCGTTGTCACGGCCTCATCTTTAATAGATATTAATTGACAGAGGTAAATCGTATGGAAGATATGGGAATTATTGCGTTTCTGATCATTGGTGCGATTGCGGGCTGGCTCGCGGGTAAGATCATACGTGGCGGGGGTTTTGGCATCCTCGGTAATATGGTCGTAGGGATCGTAGGCGCAGTTATCGGTGGCTTTATATTCAACTTTGTAGGTGTATCCGCCGGTGGCCTGATCGGTTCCATCGTCACCGCGACGATCGGAGCGATTGTCCTGCTGTTTATAGTCGGGCTTGTCACCAAGAAGTCATGACTTCGATAATGCGATGAGTAACCCTCGAATTGCTGTAGGCATTATTGCATTGGCTTTAAAAAGGTTTACATTATCACGCAATAAATAACTGATACTTATATCTAAAAGGAGAAAACAATGGCCACTGTGACCGTTAATGGCGATCCGATAGAAACCATCGGCGAGCTGCCTGCCGTGGGCTCTCAGGCCCCTGGCTTTACCCTGGTTAAATCGGATATGTCAGAGATCAGTCTGTCTGACCTTGCAGGCAAGAATGTGATATTGAATATATTCCTGAGTCTGGATACCGATGTCTGTGCGAACTCCGTTCGTCATTTCAATGAAGCAGCCAGCAAGCTCGATAACACCGTCGTACTCTGTGTCTCGGCCGACCTGCCCTTCGC
>JANTGN010000246.1 GCA_024762895.1 Thiotrichales bacterium | reverse complement strand
AGTGAGAAGAACAGTGCAGGACCAACCTCAACGGCAGAAGTCTGAATTAACGCCCAACGTGTCTGATGATCAGGCAAGCGACCCTCATGCTCCTTACTCCAGTGATCGAGATGCTTGTGTGCATTCTCGATCATCACGATGGCCGCATCGACCATCGCACCAATGGCGATGGCGATCCCGCCCAGGGACATGATGTTGGCATTGATGCCCTGTGCATTCATGACGATAAAGGCCGCCATGATACCCAGCGGCAGGCTGACCACCGCCACCAGGGAAGAACGCAGGTGAAACAGGAACACCAGGCAGACCAGGGCGACGACGATGAACTCCTCGATCAGCTTCTCGGTCAGAGTGGCTACCGATCGTTCAATGAGCGATGAACGATCGTAGGTAGTAACGATCTCGACGCCGTCGGGAAGACTGGATTCGAGTTCGGTGATGCGGGCCTTGACGTCTTCAATCACCTGCATCGCGTTCTCGCCAGAGCGCATCACGACCACGCCACCGACCACCTCACCCTCACCGTCGAGCTCTGCGATACCGCGACGCATCTGGGGCCCCAGGCGCACCTCGGCCAGATCACGAATCAGTATGGGGGTGCCGTCGTCGGAGACGCTCACCGGTATGGTCTCGATGTCCTCCACGTTGCCCAGATAGCCACGGGCACGGATCATGTACTCGGCCTCGGCCAGTTCAACGACCGACCCTCCTACCTCCTGGTTACCGTTCTGGATGGCGCTCTTAACCTGGGACAGGGAGATGCCAAAGGCGCGCAATATGTTCGGGTCTACTACCACCTGGTATTGCTTGACCATGCCGCCGATGGTGGCGACCTCGGCCACGCCGGGTACGGTCTGTAATTCGAATTTAAGAAACCAGTCCTGCAGGGAGCGTAGCTGGGCAATATCGTTTTGATTACTTCTGTCTACCAGGGCATATTCATAGACCCAGCCCACACCGGTAGCATCCGGTCCCAGCTCAGGGGATGCCCCTTCTGGCAGGCCCGCGGCCGCCTGGTTGAGATATTCCAGCACCCGCGAGCGCGCCCAGTACAGATCGGTACCATCCTCAAACAGGATATAGACATAGGAATCCCCGAAGAAGGAATAACCCCGTACCGTGGTTGCACCCGGCACCGACAGCATCGTGGTGGTGATGGGGTAGGTCACCTGGTCCTCGACCACCTGTGGTGCCTGCCCTGGAAAGGCGGTGCGTATAATCACCTGTACATCGGACAGGTCGGGTATGGCATCCACCGGGGTGCGTTTGATCTGCAGGATCCCCCCTACGGTGAGAATCAGCGTCAACATCAGGATCAGGAAGCGGTTGATGATCGACCATTCGATAATCTTGCTTAGCATCAACCTGCTCCTATTTCGCGTTCGGCATGGTGGCAGGACCTGGCTCGACAGGATCTTCAGGCTTGGCCTCTTTCACCTGTGGCGCCGTTGCACGCATCAGGCTCGCGCGTAGATTGCTCTCCGAGTCGATCAGAAACTGGCCCGAGATCACGATCTCATCGCCCTCATTGATACCACCCAGGATCTCGACCTGTTCACCACTGCGTATACCCGTGGCCACCTGGACGGGTTCGAACCCGCCATCGGCCAGGCGTCGAATCACATGCGTGTCCCTGGCTCCACGTATCAGGGCCTCACGCGGCACTACCAGCACATCCTCTTTAGGCCCCCCATAGATGACCACATCTGCGAACATATTGGGTTTGAGCACGTCCTCAGGGTTCTCAAAGCGTAGCCTGACGTTGAGGGTACGTGTGCTCTCGGTGAGTTCTGGGTAGATATAATCGACCTTGCCCTCCCAGACTCTGGCGGGAATCGCGGCCACCCGCATCTCGGCCGGGCGACCGGTACTGACCCATTCGAACTGGTGTTCGAAGACATCGACCCGCACCCAAACCTGGGAGAGATCGGCGATGGTATAGCTATCGAGACTGGGGGTGATATACATACCGTCGCGCACATCCAGCCGGGTCACATACCCAGCGCGTGGTGCCAGGACCGGTATCACGCGCTGGACCTTATCTTTCCTGTCGAGATTACGGATTACCCATGATGGTATCTCCAGCAATTCCAACCTTGTGCGGGCTGACTGCAGCAATGAACCCTTACTGCTACCCACCAGATCTCGGCTGCTACTACGTTTAGCCACAAGATATTCTTCCTGCGCCTGCACCAGTTCGGGTGAATAATATTCAAACAGGACATCACCCTTTTTAACCTTGTCCCCTACTGCCCGGACATGGATCTTCTCAATCCAGCCATCGGCACGGGGATGTACATGACTAATGGCATCCTCATCAAAGGTAACCAGGCCAACCGTGGAGATATATTTCCAGATCGTATCGCGCTCAACCCGAGCCGTGCGCAGGCCCAGATTTTGTTCAACCGCCGGGTTAATGGTAACCCTGGGTCCAGCCTCATCGGCATAGACCGGTACCAGGTCCATCCCCATTGGTGATTTGCCGGGCTCATCCCGCCGATAGGCCGGGTCCATTGGCGCCACCCAGTACAGGACCTCCCGTTCGCCTGCTGTGCCGGATGCCCTGCCCGATTCAGGTTCGACATCCAGGGGAACCAGGTCCATGCCGCAGATCGGGCAACTGCCCTCCTGGTCCCGCACGATCTGGGGATGCATAGGGCACACATATTTAGGATCGGCATGTTTAAGCGCATGCTCGACGGCGGTATCGTCCAAAGCCTGGGACAGAGGTTCACTGGGTGTAGGCTCATTACAGGCCGACAGGAAAAAAACCAGCCCCAGAACCAAGCCGAATTTCAGCCATACGGTTTTCATGTTGTACTCCAAAAATCAGGCTGCCATGACAAGCAGCAGTCACAGAATCAGTAAGCTAGGGAAAACTGATCAGGAGATTTGTGGAGGTTTTTCTGGCTGGTAGGTCTGAGAGGGCCAATGCAGGACATCGGCAAAGATATAACGGGTCTTGCGGTTGAACTCGCTGTCGCTGAAATCAGCGACAGGTAACATGGCATGCACAGCTATTTGACAGTAACAGTGATGATCGCCGGCATTTGTGTCCTGATTATCAGGACAACATGAATGATCATCCATCATCATCTGATGATCCTGACCCATGCCCTGCTCCGGAAAACAGAAAGACACCCCGGCAATAGCCTGCAAGGGCAGGACCAGGATCATCAGAAAGCTCAATGTGAGAACAAGTCTATGCATTGGTAACGAGTATAGGATCACAAGCTATTGGAGTCCATCACTCGGTAAAGGTTCCAAACAGACGATTATTGACCAGGCTTCCAGATACCGAACGCCTCCTGCTGTGGCGGAGGGACAGGCTTGGCGGAACGCTGCGCAACAATATCGTTACAGACCTGCTGACTAAAACCCTGCAACTGACCGAGAAACTCGTCACGTTGCTGCTCGGTAAAATCCTGATGCCCAAGCAGAAATCCATTAATCGCCGCCATATACTGCAT
>JANTGN010000245.1 GCA_024762895.1 Thiotrichales bacterium | reverse complement strand
TTAAGCTATTAATAATTAAAATAAAAATGGAATTCAGGCCGGATTATTGTCTATGACTTTTGGTCATAGACAGTTATATCTTGTAGGAATAATCTTACACAGATAAAAACCAATATATAAATCCAGGGGATATGATGCGGATTCTTCATCTCGGCAGGGTGCTGCTTAGCGCATATTTATTTAGCATCGTTTGTTGCTCTTCGCTGGCCCTTGCGGCAGCTTCCGGGCTCCCTTCCAAAAACCAGGAGCTGATACTGCTCAACTGGTCAGAATATCTGGACCCCGAGCTACTAGAGAAGTTTGAGCAGCAGTATGGTGTGAAGGTCAGAGAGGTCTATTATGAGAGCGACGACCTGCGGGATGACATGTTGCTCGACACCAATGGCGAGGGTTTTGACATCGTCCTGGTCAGTGGTGTGTCAGTGGATGTCTACCTCCAACAGGATTGGCTGGAACCCATGGATGTCGGAAAGATCCCTAATCTCAAACTGATCAATCCACGCTGGCAGACGGCCTTTCCTGGCACCGACACGCATGCAGTGCCCTATGCCTGGGGAACTCTGGGTATCGTTTATCGTAACGATCTGATAGATGGTGAAATAACGAACTGGATGGAGCTATTCAGACCCGATGAGCAGCTTCAACACAAAATCGGAATGATGCGAAGCTCACGTGATCTGATAGGTATGGCGCTTAAGGCCCTGGGCTACTCAGCGAACAGTACGGTTACCGATGAGATCAGGGCGGCGGAGAAACTGCTCCTGGAGCAAAAGCCCTATGTGTATACCTATACCTATGTCAGCGTGGATGAAGACTCGGCTCTGATCAAGGGCGATATTGTGGCCTCCATGATGTACAGCGGCGATGCCCTTTCGGTGAAGGATCATTTCGATAAGATTGAGTATGTATTGCCTGAAGAAGGGGGCAATATCTGGATTGATTATTGGGCGGTCTTAAAGAGTTCAAGGCAAAAAGAACTGGCCTGGCAGTTTCTGAATTTTATGAATGAGCCTGAAAATGCAGCCCAGGCGGCTCAATATATCTTTTATGCCTCACCGAATACGGCAGCTGAGAGGCTCCTGCCCCGGGAATTTTTAGAAGACCCCTTTATTTATCCTGATGAACGAGCATTAGAGAAATCGGAGTTTTATAAAGCCTTGCCTCCAAGGGTAGAAAAGAAACGCAATCAGAGTTACACCAAGATTATCGACTAGCCGACATCGATGAATCTTCGTCCCAAGCTACTCCTTTTATTGATACCCCTGGTCGTGTTGCCACTCCTGGTGTTGGGTGCGCTGACCTTCGTTGAACAGAAGAATGCTGCCAGGGACTTTGAATTCAATGAGATGCAGGAGTCCGTCGATAACATAAAGGATAGATTCCAAACGCTCACAAACACGGCGAAGTCTAATATCACGCTGTTTTCCGAGAATGGCCTGATTAAGAAATACGTGTTAACAGATAGTGAACAGGCACGTTACAGGCTTATGCATGCGCCTTTGTTACGGCTGTTAAAGAGTTATCAGGATGCCTATCCTGATTATTATGAGATTCGTATCCTGATGCCAGATGGTTATGAAGATGCCAGGCAAACGAGCATCACCCTGGAAAACGTGACGGAGGAAGAAGGCGATACCCCTTATTTTTCTGAACTGGAACAAGCGGGGGAGGAGGTTTTTACCAGGGTGTTTAGGAATCCAGATAACCAGAAGATTGCACTCCTGATCGGAAAGGCCCTGGTTCTGAGTGACCCGGCCGTCGATCATATTAGTGACCCCCCCAGATTACGTGGTTATCTGTTACTCACAATAGACCTGGGTGACATACTGGAAGAGATCAGCGAGGAGGTGATTGGGCAGACGGGTTACCTGCTGGCAGTGGATGCCGATGGCGATCCACTGCTGAAAAAGGAGATAACGTTCGGTGTGCCTGATGAGGCCTTCGAAAAGCTCAGAGCACAGGGCCGTCAGCCTTTGAACGATACCCCGATACTTGTCAGGCAGGGGGATACAGCGCTGTATACCTATGGTCAGGCGCTGTCTGATAAGGTCAGCCTGTTTGCGTTATTGCCAGAAAGAGATCTTTATGAGAGTGCCTATAAGATAGGTCTCCGGGTTTCTATTATCACCGTACTCCTTATCCTGATTCTGGCCGGGCTGTTGTTCTTCGCTGTTGACAGGTTGGTGCTCAGACCCATCCATCGGCTGGGCCATGTTTCCAGGGAGATCGGTGATGGCAACCTGGAACCAGTGATCGAGGTTCCTTCCAATGATGAGCTCGGCGCCCTGGCCAGGTCATTCAGGGAAATGGCAGCACAATTGAAACGTTCCAATGAGAGCGTCAGCTATCTGGCCTATCACGATGGGCTGACCGGGTTGCCAAACCGGGTGATGTTCAAGAAGACCCTGGCACGTGCCATTACCGAAGCGGAACGGGATAACGAACAATTCGCCCTGCTGTTCCTGGATATCGATGATTTTAAGGTAGTAAACGACACCCTGGGCCATGAATATGGCGATGAATTATTACGCCTGATATCGGAGGCCCTGGCTCATTCAGTTCGAGGTACCGATTATATTTCCCGTGGTGAAGAACAGATGGCGGATGACCTGGGGGTGCTGGCCAGGCTAGGCGGTGATGAGTTTATGGTGTTGTTACCAGATTTGCGGGACATCCATACCGCAGAGCTGGTGGCGGAACGTATCATCAAGGCATTAGGTTCGCCTTTTAGTGTGTATGGCCATGATTGTTATGTGGGGGTCAGTATTGGGGTCACTATTTATCCCATTGATAGCACCGATGTGGATGACCTGATAAAACATGCCGATATGGCCATGTATAAGGCCAAGCAGGAAGGTAAGAACAATTTCCAGTATTTTTCTGCCGCCATGAATGTTGCCGCCAGGGAAAGGTTGCTCATGGAGGCCAAACTCAGGAAGGCCGTGGAAGGGAGGCAGCTGGAGGTGTACTACCAGCCGCAGGTGGATGCGAAAACCCGTGAAGTGACCGGGCTCGAAGCCCTTGCACGATGGAATGATCCCGAGGAAGGCTGGATACCACCGAAGACCTTTATACCCATTGCCGAAGAAATGGGGCTGATAGTTCAGATCGGTGAGTGGGTATTGCATGAGGCCTGCCAGCAGGCCGTGCTTTGGCGGGAGCAGGGCTATATCCGTGTTCCGGTATCCGTTAATGTCTCGGCCGTCCAGTTCATGAGGCAGGACGTGGCAGGCCTGGTTCGTGATGCCCTGAGGGTGTCGGGACTGGAGGCGCGATATCTGGAGATAGAGATCACTGAGTCGGTGATTATGAAACAACCGGAGCGTGCCATTGAACAATTAACCGCGATTAAGGAGATGGGTGTTGGGATTGCCATGGATGATTTCGGAACGGGTTATTCTTCGCTGAGTTATCTTAGTCGGTTCCCCATCGATACGCTCAAGGTTGATAATTCCTTTGTACAACGTATCGATC
>JANTGN010000244.1 GCA_024762895.1 Thiotrichales bacterium | reverse complement strand
CCGGAAGAATCTGACCTGGTGGTGCGCGCGGCCAGGCTGCTGCAGCAAAAGACTGCGACACCACTGGGCGTGGATATCGAGGTCATCAAGCGTCTGCCCATGGGCGGCGGTCTGGGCGGGGGGAGCTCGGATGCGGCCACCACACTGGTGGCCCTGAATCAGCTATGGCATACGGGACTCGATGAAGAGGAGCTGGCTGAACTGGGTTTGTCCCTGGGAGCCGATGTCCCCATCTTCGTGCATGGCTATGCGGCCTGGGCCGAAGGGGTCGGCGAAAAACTGGAGCCGGTTGAGCCACCCGAGCCCTGGTATGTCGTACTTATTCCTCCTGTCTCTGTGCCAACGGCAGCGGTTTTCGGGGCGCCGGAATTGACACGGAACAGCCCGCCAATCACAATATGCGCCTTTCTTTCGGGCGAGGGTACCAACGTCTGTGAGCCAGTGGTTCGCGAGCGTTACCCAGAGGTCGCTCAAGTCATTGATTGGCTTGATAAATTCTCGCCATCCAGGATGACGGGAACGGGCAGTTGTGTATTTGCCGCGTTTGATAGTCGTCCGGCTGCCCAGGCAGTTCTGGATCAGGCGCCCAAAGAATGGCAGGGTTTTGTTGCTCGAGGACTTAATCAATCGCCTTTACGAAACAGGCTGGCGATAGAATAAGGACTGCTTGCAGACTGACTAATTGATGGGCCGTCGCCAAGCGGTAAGGCACTGGGTTTTGATCCCAGCATTCGCAGGTTCGAATCCTGCCGGCCCAGCCATATCCGTCGCGTTTCGGTGCTATACACATGCCTGACAGCAATCAAATGATGGTTTTTGCGGGGAACGGTACCCCGCAGCTTGCGCAGTCGATCGGGGATTACCTGAATATCCCCCTTGGCAAGGCCCTGGTGGATCAGTTTAGTGATGGGGAGGTTCAGGTCGAGATCCTCGAGAACGTCCGGGGTAAGGACGTCTTCATCGTGCAGTCCACCTGTCAGCCAACCAACGATAACCTGATGGAATTGCTCATCATGGTGGATGCCCTGAGGCGAGCCTCGGCAGGTCGCATTACCACGGTGATTCCCTATTTTGGTTATTCGCGTCAGGATCGCCGTGTGCGTTCCCAGCGCGTACCGATCTCCGCCAAGGTGATCGCGAATATGATTACCAGTGTGGGTGCGGATCGCGTGCTCACGGTAGACCTGCATGCCGATCAGGTGCAGGGCTTTTTTGATATACCGGTGGACAATGTCTATGCCTCACCGGTATTGCTGGGTGATATCTATCGACAGAAGTTGCCCAACCTGATCGTGGTCTCCCCCGATGTGGGCGGGGTAGTACGTGCAAGGGCGATCGCCAAGCGCCTTGATGATGCCGATCTGGCCATCATCGATAAGCGTCGCCCCAAGGCCAATGTTTCACAGGTGATGAACATCATCGGTGAGGTCGAAGGCAAGACCTGTATCATCGTGGATGATCTGGTCGATACGGCGGGTACCCTGTGTAAGGCGGCCGGCGCCCTGAAGGATCATGGGGCAGAAAAGGTCATCGCCTATGCCACGCATGCCGTGTTGTCCGGCCCCGCGGTCGACAACATTGAGAATTCAAGGCTCGATGAACTGGTGGTAACCGATACCATCCCGTTGAGTGAGCAGGCCGAGGCCTGCAAGAAGATTCGTCAGCTAAGCGTTGCCGCTATGCTGGCCGAGACCATACGCAGGGTCAGCCGAGAAGAGTCGGTCAGTACCCTGTTTATGGATTAGGAGCCGGTTGAATCAACTGGTTCCCGATGGTCTTCCTGGTCGCGGGAAGATCGACCGCTCAGTGAGCGGTCTTTTATTAACTTTGTTGGAGTAAGCAAATGAGTACTGAATATATTATTAACGCCGAACAGCGCGAAGATCAGGGCAAGGGTGCGAGCCGCCGCCTGCGTCGCGACGGCCTGGTTCCCGGTATCGTCTATGGAGCCGGCAAGGAACCCGTTGCCATCACCGTCAGGCACAATGAGCTGCTCAAGAGCCTGGAACAGGAAGCCTTTTACTCCCAGGTTCTGACCCTGAATCTGGGTAAAGACAGCGAGCAGGTCGTACTGCGTGACCTGCAACGTCATCCTGCCAGGCCCCTGGTCCTGCACCTGGATCTGCAGCGCATCAACGCGAACGAAAAACTGCATGCCCATATCCCGCTGCACTTCATTAATGAAGAGGCCTGTGTGGGCGTCAAGCAGGGGGGTGGCAGCATCAGCCACGTTATCATCGAGGTAGAAGTCAGTTGTCTGCCCAAAGACCTGCCCGAGTTTATCGAGGTCGATGTTGCGGATCTCAACCTGGGCGATACCCTGCATCTGTCCGATCTCAAATTGCCCGCCAATGTCGAACTGGTTGAACTGGCGCATGAACATGATAATGCCGTGGTCACCGTGCACAAGCTGCGTGCCGTGGCTGAAGTCGAAGAGGAAGAGGCTCCTGCTGCTGAAGAAGGCGGTGAAGAGGCGCCCGGCGAGTAATTCTGCCCTATGGCGGATCATCGCATCAGGCTGATTGTGGGCCTGGGTAATCCAGGCCCCAAGTATGACCAGACCCGGCATAATGCCGGGTTTTGGTTTGTGGACCAGCTGGCCCGTCGTTTTGGTGGGCAGTTTCGGGCTGAGAGTAAGTTTTCCGGTGAGGTCTGCAAGCTCAGGATCGCGGATGAAGAGGTCTGGCTGCTCAAGCCCACAACCTTTATGAACCGTAGTGGCCTGGCCGTCAGGCAACTCAGTGCCTTTTACAAGATACCGCTGGAAGAGATCCTGGTGGCCCATGATGAGCTGGATCTGGATCCTGGCGTGGTGCGGCTCAAACGTGGCGGAGGGCATGGTGGCCATAACGGTCTGCGTGATATCTCCAGCCATCTGGGTAAGGACTTTCTGCGGCTACGCATAGGCATCGGTCATCCCGGTCACAAGGATCAGGTGGTCGACTTTGTGTTGTCCAGGGCCAGTCGGGCGGAGCAACAGAGTATCGAAGAGGCGATTGATGAGGCGGTCGGTGCCGCCGAAGACATCGTGGCAGGCCAGTCCCAGAAGGTCATGAATCAACTACATTCCCGATAGTTCGGAGAGGAAAAACATGGGTTTTAAATGCGGCATCGTCGGCCTGCCCAATGTCGGTAAGTCCACACTATTCAACGCCCTGACCAAGGCCGGTATCCAGGCCGAAAACTATCCATTTTGTACCATCGATCCCAATGTCGGTATCGTACCCATGCCGGATTCCAGGCTCGATGCCCTGGCCGAGATTGTTAAACCGGAACGCGTCCTGCCTACCACGATGGAGTTTGTCGACATCGCCGGCCTGGTCGCAGGTGCCTCCAAGGGCGAGGGTCTGGGAAACCAGTTCCTGGCCCATATCCGTGAGACCGATGCCATCGCCCATGTCGTGCGCTGTTTTGAAAACGACGATGTGGTGCATGTCGAAGGCCGTATCAATCCGCTGGATGATATCGCCACCATCGAGACCGAGCTGGTGCTGGCGG
>JANTGN010000243.1 GCA_024762895.1 Thiotrichales bacterium | reverse complement strand
TCCCGGCAAACCTGAATAGTCGCGTACAGGATTAAAGAACAGTCAGGGCAGCTATGGCATACCGTATTGAACTATGCTCCAATATCCAGAAGGTTGATGCCAGTAATAAGCGATCGGAGAAAACTATGAAGATCATGGCCTTGATGACTGCGTTATTTTTAACCGCTGTTGCCGGCGCGGAGGAACAGATCATAGATAATGAAACCTATTTTCCGCAGCAGATGACGGCTCAACAATTACTTAATGCCTGCGCATCCAGCACCATGACCAACCGAGGCCGCAAGAGCCGAAAATTCTGTGAGGGCTTTATTAGTGGGGTCGAGGAAACCTTAAGACTACAATCCATAAAGCAGACATCAAGTGATTCGAAACTGCTCTGTGTACATGAAGTTAAAAGCGCCAGCAACTTTGCAGATATCTATATAAACTATGCCTCAAAAGGAAAATCCCTTAATGCACCCGCTGCCTCAGTTGTTATGAAGGCCCTCCAGGCGGCCTATCCCTGTCAACATCAAGACTGAACCAACGGAACTATTCAAGCACCATGACCTGAAAAAAGGTGAGTCTGACATGAATGTTATAGAGGCCTTATCGACACGTAAATCCACACGAGCATTCCTGGATAAACCGATTCCAGAGGAAACAATTATAAAAGTCCTCGATGCAGCTCGCCATGCACCATCTGGAGTTAATACCCAGCCCTGGAACGTGGCAGTAGTGCGTCAGGAAAAAAAACAGGAATTACAGGACAAGATAGAACAGGCCTTTCGTAGCGGGCTAAAAGGCAACATGGATTATCACTACTATCCCTCTGAATGGAAAGAACCCTATAAGCGCCGTAGACAGGCATGTGGGCTTCAACTCTATCGAACGCTAGAGATCTCCAGAGAAGACAGGCAAAGGCAGACCGACCAGTGGGCCGCCAATTATCGCGCGTTTGACGCACCGGTCATGTTGTTATTCTTTATGGATGCAGGTCTGGAGCAGGGGTCATTCCTGGACTATGGGATGTTCCTGCAATCCATCATGCTGGCTGCGGTTGACCAGGGTCTGGCTACCTGCCCGCAGGCATCTTTGGCCGAATACCCCGAGATCGTAAAGCAGACTTTAGGCTACCCCGAGGACAATATCCTGATCTGTGGCATGGCCCTGGGTTACGAGGATCGCTCTGCCGTCGTCAATAGTTATCGCACACCACGTGAGTCAGTAGAGGCCTTTACTCGTTTCTATGAATAAGTCATTTCTGGTAATCAAAAAGCCCCACATACATAAACCGAACCGTTCCCATTGGCTGCTTACGAACTTCTTTATAAAGCCAAGACAAAGCTCGGCAGCGAAATCAAATCAGGGCAGACAGGTGCCTGTGCTTCATCTCTGATAGTACATCACCAGCCCCAGACAACCCCCTCCAGCAACTCATTCAGACCTTGAAACTCATCCTTATTTGCCACGATAAAATGTGAGGAGTTCTTACTAAACCTCTTAAACAGCGGCAGGGCACTGGCTGCACCTCGATCATCACTGAAGGCATTGATGACCTTCCTGCGAGACTCCTGGGGTATTACCTGGGTCATCGTGATGGTTTGATTGGGCATCCTCATGCTTTCCCAGACCACCTGATATTCATCACGTTCGAGATCACTAATTTTATTAAAATAAAACGAATCTCTCAGGATAACGGCCATACAGTCACCATTCTTGAAACGTTGATAGATGCCCTTCATGCCCCCTTTACCCTCTACTAGTATGGGTTGCCTGACCGGATTGCTAAACTCTCTCAGGATGGTCAGTGTTGCCAGATTGGGGGAAGCCAGGGCACAGATTTTCTTGGCCGCCAGATCCTGTATACCATGGATGCCAGAATTGACCTGGCTAATGATCAGGAACCTCAGATCCCCCTTAATCCGAACCAGTGGCACATGATTGACATGCGAAATGCGCCACGAGGCAAACTGTGGACCATCGAATACGATGTCATATTGACCCTCCCGCATGCGCCTGGAATAGGTCAGCCAGTCCCTGGGATGCTCATAAACAACCTTTTCGCCTAGCAGGCTGCCAAGGGATTGTGCTATCGGACCATAGAGTTTCATGCCTGCTTCGGGGCTTTCTCTGGGAGGTGCCGTGAAAATAAGTTCTGCACTGACAGAAAGGGAAAAACCAAAGGAAAAGAAAAAAATGACGGCGGGAAAAAATATCCGTGTTCTCATGGGCGCATACCATTTTTATTGGGCAAAGGTCTGGCCTTTGCTCTTTTATTGTTGAGGCCTATCATCCATAAACAGACATCACCTACCCTGGCATTCATTAATTGAGATGCCTGCCAAAGGATTTTATTCCCTGTTTACTCAGAAATTATATTTATTAATACAAAAACCCCATTAAAAGTTTGTCAAACATGGACTTAAGTACCATTTATACTAAAAAATTACTGCCTATCCAGGGCCTGAAACTGTCGCGAAATTTGGCTTGATAAATACTTAATGGACTTATTCATCACAGGCATATCCCTGCTGGATCAATCCCTCCAGAAGATGATCGGCCACCATCGGATGCGCCAGGATGTACTGGGCAGTGTGATCGGTCAATTCTGCCTCGGCCTCTTCAATGGCAATCGACCATTCATCCGGCTCATAATCTCCTCGGCCCAACCACATCAGGGCAACCAGTTCTGCTTCCTGATCCGGTTCCAGGTCCTTGACGGTTGCTTCAATTTCCTCAAAGCACAGGCTGTCGACATGATCTGAAAGGGCCTGCAAGGCCCAGTCGGCACCAGGGCTAATGGGCTCTTCTGGCAACGAAACATCTTCCTGCGCCAGAAACTCACGAGCCTTCGTGATAATAAAACAGACGATTTCAGGATTGATATTCAGCATTACTCACCCCCACTCTGTATAACCCCGGAAAACAGCAGTCAGGCACTCACCCATAAGATCTCTACTATAGATCCTATAGTATGAATTTACCGGCTTGTCCCATTATTCGATTATTGAAATGACATGGGGCAAATAACCAGTGTCTAATCGTTATGATGGAACTGCTCGATGCCCTTTATGTTCTTACCTGTACAGTAGCGTTTGTGTTCGGGTACTACACTTAGCATAGCCCGTATAGATTACGACTGGCCCCGATAGCGACAGGAGTATAAAACTCGATGTTTGAAAATGCTTTTCGATTAGGATCCATTGCCGGTATACGAATCGGTATCCACTACACCTGGCTCATTATTTTTTTCCTCCTGGTTTCCACCCTTTATCAGAATTTCAGAATTGAATATGACCACTGGTCTCCCTTCGCCGCTCTGATCTCAGCAACCGTTACCACCTTATTATTCTTCGTTAGCATCGTTCTACACGAACTGGGGCATAGCATGGTCGCGCTATACCGGGGTATACAGGTCAGATCGATCACTCTGTTTATATTTGGAGGCGTCGCCCAGACAGAAAAAGAGGCCGACTCTGCCAGCACAGAGTTCTGGGTTGCCATTGCCGGCCCCCTGGTCAGCCTGGTACTGGCCGG
>JANTGN010000242.1 GCA_024762895.1 Thiotrichales bacterium | reverse complement strand
CAGTCCGAGATGCTGGACTGGAATGGCTGTGGCATGTCGGTTATGGAAATGAGTCATCGTGGCAAGGAATTCATGTCCATTGCGGAGCAGGCCGAGACCGACCTGCGCACCCTGATGAATATACCCGATAATTACAAGGTGCTGTTCCTGCAGGGGGGTGCCAGCGCCCAGTTTGCCATGGTTCCGATGAACCTTCTGCGCGGTAAGACGACTGCCGATTACATCAATACGGGGGCCTGGTCTAAGAAGGCTATTGCTGAAGGTAAGCGCTATGCAAAAGTGAATGTTGTGGCGAGTTCCGAGGCGAGCAAATTTACAACGGTGCCAGCTCAGGATGGCTGGGACCTAAGTGTCGATGCGGCCTATGTTCATTACACGCCGAATGAAACCATCGGGGGCGTTGAGTTTCACTGGATACCCGAGACCGGTGATGTCCCCCTGGTAGCCGATATGTCATCCACCATTCTCTCTCGTCCTGTGGATGTAAGCCGCTATGGTGTGATCTACGCCGGGGCGCAGAAAAACATAGGGCCTGCGGGCCTGACCCTGGTCATTGTGCGCGAAGATCTCATGGGTGAAGAGTTGAGTGACACGCCCACCATGTTCAGCTACCAGACGCATGCCGATGCCGGTTCCATGTATAACACTCCACCAACCTATGGCTGGTATCTGGCAGGGCTGGTTTTTAAATGGCTGCTGGATAATGGTGGGCTCGATAGAATGGCCGAGATTAACCGGCGTAAGGCGGAAAAGCTTTATGCAACCATAGACGGTTCAGACTTCTATGCCAACCCGGTAGACCCTGAATGCCGATCCTGGATGAATGTTCCCTTTACTCTGGCCGAGCCAGAGCTGGATCCGATCTTCCTGGCCGAGGCCAAGGAGCAGGGCATGGTGACACTCAAGGGGCATCGCTCCGTGGGCGGGATGCGTGCCAGTATCTACAACGCTATGCCAGAAGCGGGTGTGGATGCGCTGATCGCGTTTATGTCCGAATTTGAGAGGCGCCACGGTTAGTGAGGAGGCTGCCGATCTCTGACAGTCATTCATGTCAGAGGCAGCTTCATGGGATATCCAGATGAATAAAATTCTTACGCTCAATAATATTTCTCCAGTCGGCCTGGAGCGGCTTCCACGTGAAAGTTACGAGGTGGCCTCGGAGATCGCTCATCCAGATGCCATACTGCTTCGTTCCTTCAATATGCATGATATGGAGATCCCCGAATCAGTGCTGGCCATAGGCCGGGCCGGGGCAGGGGTGAATAATATCCCGGTGGATAAAATGACCGAACGCGGAGTCGTTGTCTTTAACGCCCCCGGAGCCAATGCGAACGCTGTTAAGGAACTGGTCCTGGCCGGTATGCTGATGGCCAGTAGAAACCTCTTTCAGGGCTGGGATTATGCCCGCAACCTTGAGGGAGATGATTCCGAGGTCCATAAACAGGTTGAATCCGGGAAAAAACAGTTCGCCGGCTTTGAATTGCCTGGCAGGACGCTAGGTGTGGTGGGTCTGGGCGCGATAGGCGCCAAGGTGGCCAATGCGGCCGTCGCCCTGGGCATGAATGTGCTGGGATACGATCCCACTATTACGGTGAAAAATGCCTGGCAGCTATCCTCCAATGTCGAGCAGGCGAGCAGCATAGACGACCTGATGACACGTTCAGATTTCATCACATTCCATGTCCCCCTGGTTGATGCTACCCGGCATATGATCAACAGGGATCGACTCAAGGCCATGAAAGATAATGTCGTTATCCTGAACTTTGCTCGTAATGGCATCGTCGACGATGAGGCCGTTTGTGAGGCCATCGATGAGGGCAAGGTCTATGCTTATGTGTCGGACTTTCCGTCCAATATGCTCAAGCAGCATCAGCGAGTAATTACCCTGCCGCATCTCGGTGCCTCGACGCGTGAGGCAGAAGAAAATTGCGCCGTGATGGTGGCCGAAGAGGTACGGGCCTACATAGAGCATGGCACCATCCGTAATTCAGTCAATTTCCCTGAGGTGGATCTTCCGCGTGCTGGCGTGCAACGTCTGGCCGTGGTGAATCATAATGTCCCTGATCTGGTTGCACAGATTTCTCATGTGCTGGGTAAAAGTAGTGTGAACATCGCGCATATGCTGAACGAGTCGCGAGGTGATATCGCCTACACCCTGGTAGATGTAGATGATGAGGTTGATGATTCCGTACTGAATGCATTAAGTGGTATCGATGGCTTGTTGAAGGTTCGGGTCCTGTAAAGACAATGAGTGAACAGGAACAGCTACAAACAATACGTAACAGTATCGACGCCCTGGATAGTGAATTGATGCGTCTCATCAATGAGCGGGCTCAATGCGCTCAGGAAGTCGCACGTATTAAACGCGAACACGACCCGGAGGCCAAGTTCTACCGGCCCGAGCGTGAGGCGCAGGTGTTGCGTCATGTCATGGACGTTAATACCGGGCCAATCTCTGATGAAGAGATGGCGAGATTGTTTCGAGAGATCATGTCTGCCTGCCTGGCACTGGAACAGCCGCTGACCGTGGCTTACCTTGGGCCTGCTGGTACCTTTACCCAGTCGGCAGCTCTCAAGCATTTTGGTCACTCCATACACAGCGAGGCCATGAATACCATCGATGAGGTCTTCCGTGAGGTTGAAGCAGGGAGTAGCCAGTATGGCGTGGTACCGATTGAGAACTCGACCGAGGGTGTCGTTAGTCACACCCTGGATATGTTCCTGCAATCTCCTTTAAAGGTCTGTGGTGAGGTTGAGCTGCGTATTCATCACCATCTGCTCAGTCAGTCCCATTCTCTTGACCAGCTCAAGCGTGTTTACTCACATCAGCAATCTCTGGCGCAATGCAGAGAGTGGCTGGATGCACATTTGCCCGGTGTGGAACGGGTACCGGTCAGCAGCAATGCAGAGGCGGCGCAAATCGCCAAGGAAGAGGGCGGCGCAGCGGCCATTGCTGGCCAGACGGCTGCCGAGTTATATCAACTCAATATACTCTCTGCCAATATAGAGGATCAGCCCGATAATACGACACGTTTTCTGGTCATCGGCAGTCAGGATGTGCCCCCCAGTGGTGAAGATAAGACTTCCTTGCTGGTGTCGACAAAGAATCAGGCGGGGTCTCTATATCGGCTCCTTAAACCCCTGTCGGACAATGGGGTCAGCATGACTCGTATCGAGTCAAGGCCTTCACATTGCACAAACTGGGAATATGTGTTTTTTCTGGATATCAAGGGTCATAAGGATGTACCGCAAGTGCATGATGCCCTCCAGGCCCTGAAGCAGGAGGCCGATCTGTTTAAGATCCTGGGTTCCTATCCCCGGGCCGTTTTATAAGCGTCAGGTATGTCATCATGACAGAGTCATTCTTGCCCTTAGCCATGCCTGGTATACAGGGGCTACATCCCTATCAACCCGGCAAGCCGATTGAAGAGCTAGAGCGTGAGCTGGGCATTGCTAATTCACTGAAACTGGCCTCCAACGAAAACCCGCTGGGGCCCAGTTCAAACGCGGTTGCTGCGATCAGTTCGTCGCTGGATGAACTCCAACTTTATCCGGATGGTAATGGATAC
>JANTGN010000241.1 GCA_024762895.1 Thiotrichales bacterium | reverse complement strand
TTAAATATTAAGTGATATGGAGGTAGAGCAATGCCCTTTCTGATCGATGCCCGACTGGAATGCCGTCAACCCCGAATTCGTATTCTCGATAAATCAACCGGGCACACCCTGTGTGAATGGGGTCAGGCCGTCATTGAACAATGGCAGGAGGCGGGAGAAATCAGCTTACTGGATTTTGCCAGTAGTGACGAAACCGTGATTCGTCAGCTCATGAAGGACCTGTTTCTGTTCAGTTGTATACAGGATATCGATCAGGTCAAAGGATTATGGCGCAAAGAGTGTTCGGCCTGTGGGCAATGTCACCAAAGCCCCGCCGAGGTGATTCCGCTATTTCCTTCGGATCGCAGGCATTAGGATGCCGGCCCCACTTCGATCCTGATCAGGATGTCGCGGTCCTCTTCGCGAATATCCAGGACCTTGTGGCCATTGATGCGGCACCAGGCGGGGATGTCATTTTTGACCCCGGGGTCCGTGGCCACCACTTCAAGGATCTCGCCCTCAGTCATCTCGGCGATCCGATCCTGGGTACGAATCACCGGCATGGGACAAAGCAGATTGCGGGTATTGAGCTGCTGCGTCATTGAAAGTTTTTGCGCCTGCGAAATAGCAGTGGCAATAGACCGACAATTAGCAGGCCCATGCTGCCACCACCACTACTGGGAGCCGAATCGTTTTCGATAATGGTGACCGTAGCGATGGCCTGATCCAGAACAGCATTTGATGAAATATTGCTCAGCCTTAAATTGAAGGTCTCATTACCTTCATAATGTGTATCGCCAATGATACTGACAGGTATGGAAACAGAGGTAATGCCCGCAGGAATGTTCAGGCTACCACTCGTGGTGGTGTAATCACTACCAGCTGTGGCCGTACCATCTTCGGTAACATAATCCACCGCCACAGCATCTACCGCAGCCGGGCTTAAGGAAACGTTAACATTGAGCATTTGTGAGCCGCTATCACCTTCAGAGATAGAGGTTGAAGCAATAGATAATGCAGGTAGTGAGGAACTGGCAATCTCGTCCATATTGTTTGAAGTATTGGTATCGAAGTAGGGGGAGCTAACGTTGTAACTCAGGTTGGTGACGGACCCATCGGTGACGATCAGATTGATCGTGATACCCGCACTTTGAGACGCGACTAACGTGCCAAGATTACAGCGCAACAAGCTGCCCAGTGTTGAGCAGGAACCCTGGGATGGTGTTCTGCCAGTGATATTGATATTGGAAGGGATTGCCAGGGTGACGGTTGTATGGGGTACGTCATTGGTGGCGTCATTATTGGTAACGGTCAATTGATACTGGCCAGCCGTTGAGGTATCTGCTGCAACTAAAGATAAGTCGGCTTGAGGCACGGTGGGCGTATTGCTGGATATAGTCCAACCTATATCTTTAAGCAGGGCAGCGGCCATAACCGTATTGGGATTATCCGTTAACAAGGGTTCCATTAATTCATCTGGACTCAAAGTAATATCAAAGTGAGAGGTGGAGGAGCCGCTTTGATAAACTGGCGGTGCATACATCCAGACATGATCACCGAACGATTTTCCATCAAGCAAAAAGATTGATGCAGCCTGAACACTGGCTCCAACCCAATGAAGATTGCCTTCATCGATCATGGCAGCGGCTCGCTGGCTATCATTCATAGAAGGAAAGTCAGAAGGTGTCGCTCCATGATGTTCAAGAAAGCGGCTATAAATGTCTATATTCCCATTAAATAACTGGCCTGATTGATTAATGAGCGAAATGAAACCAAGTCCATGAATAATTTCGTGCTCTACCGTAGGTAAGAATTTGATGGGCTGGTTTGCAGGGCGGTCATATCCATAATACCAGTGGATTGTTCCGAGAATGACATCTCCATCAATGTCAGAGTTAAATTGTGCGTATATATCGCTCTCAATAGATAGGTCTGAACCAGCAAATGTATTACCCAGTGCTGGTACATACCAGGTATTGGCATAAGGTGCACCTACCGAGTTTAAGTACAGTTCAACAGGGCTTGCTCCTCCCAAAACTGCACCATTTGCATCACCAGGCAGTGGGTTCATCTCGGCATCAACCTGAATTGTGACCGGCGAACTCACCATACCATCAACCAGCAGGGCGGCATGCCGAAAGGCATTGAGTCTTGCCTGTCCCAGGGTATGCGCGGCGTTGCCGCCAGCGGGTGTGGTGAGGGTTGGGTCATTAAAACCCTCGCCAACAGCATCGCCGTTATTGATGACGATATCGGCTGTGGCCATCTGAGTGGCCAGCAGGCAGGGTATGAGCAGGCTTGAAAGTCGCATCGTTAGTCTTCGCTGTCTGTTTCCTGAGGGGCCGTTTTACCTGTTGATTCAACCTGATAACGGTCGCCCAGTGGGATCTTATAACCACCCCCTTCCAGAGGAATGAGTTCGGGTGGTTCCTGTTCGGTAGCTTCCTGCTGGGAGCTGGTCTGTGACTCCTGCTTAAGTCGTTCTTCTTCGGGCGGCACCGTCAGTTCACCGGTTTCCGGGTCGATATAGGCCTTCAATGCAGTTCCTTCTGATTCGGACTTTGGCGCTGGGGTCTGTGCGGATTCGCTAACTGTTTCGGTCGTGATGGGTTCCGGTTCAACGACCAGTTGTTCAACGGTGTCGGGAGCATGGGTGGTTTGCTGCGAGTCCGCCGGTTTGGCTTCGCTTTCATGACTCGTCTCATTCTGGCAGCCAAGCAATAAAAAGGTCGAGCAGGCGATCAAGGGTAATAGAAATTTCATAGGGCTCATTTCACTAAAATGACTCAGGAAAGTATATACGGCTAAAGGACCTGAATCGCTTGTTTCCGTGCTTAGTTTGATTCTGGTCACAATACATACAGGTATAAAAAAGCCCCTCAGGTTTGAATGAGGGGCTTAATTAATCTGAAAAGAATCGTTTACTGAATGCCCGGTCTTTTTCTAAACACCAGGGGAAGCAGCCCAATCAATAACAGTCCCATGCCACCCAGTCCGCCATCACCATCGCTACCACTGTAGGGAAAGTCAGGGTCGACGCCGACAACCATCATGGAGTCTATGTTATCACTGACATTACTGTCCAGGTGCGGAGAGCTGACATTAAAAACCAGATCATGCGTGCCCTTATAACGGGTAGTCGCACTGACATCAATCGTGGCAGTAGCAGAGCCGGCCAGATTACCAAGGTTGCAGCGCAGTAGACGTTCTAACTCGATACAATTGCCCTGGCTTGGGATATAAGCAGTAAGAGAAAAGCCTTCAGGCAGAACCAGGGTCATAGTGCTATGACTTGCTGTATTGCCACTCAGGTTGGTAATAGTGATCTCAGCATCCGCATGGGCGACGCCCGATGTATCGAGCACACTGCTACTCTGAGTCAGGGCCAGCATAAGGTCGGCCTGGGCAACGGTGGGTGAGCGATTGGCAATGGTCCAGCCGATGTCCTCCAGCAGAGCCGTGGTCAGCACCATCTGGGGATTTGGGGTGAGCAAAGGCTCCATCAGTTCATCGGGGTCCAGGGCAATATCGAAATGAGAAACCGAAGAGCCAGGTTCATAGGTGGTTGGTGCATACATATGCACGTGGGTACCCGTTAGGCCGCTGGACAACATATTAGCGGAGTTACCCACATTGAATCCGGTCCAGTGCAGGTTGCCATCATCGATCATGGCGGCTGCGCGTTCGGCATCGGTCATGGAGGGGAAGTCGGTCGTGATCGCATCATGATCTTCCA
>JANTGN010000240.1 GCA_024762895.1 Thiotrichales bacterium | reverse complement strand
CCGGCAGGTCTTCATGGGTAAAGTTGGAGCGATGCAGCGCCACCTCGGTATTACCGATAGTCGAATCAATCGGCGTATTCAGAATCGCACCACTGAAGGGATTCACATGTGGCACGAAGTCAGGGCCGGCCACGAAAGGTTTACGGACTTCAGCGATCTTCGCTGCGAGTCGCTTATCGGCACGAATGCTGTCATTAATGGTGTGCGCCTTCCACTCCCATTCGACCAGCTTCTTATTCCTGAACTCGAGTTCGATCTCACCCAGCATGGTGCCGTCCTGGCCCTCTTCCACAACAACCGTCTTACCGCCGGTCGGCGTGGTGATGACCACCGCGTCCCTGGTCTCTTCATGCATGTCGGAAGACAGGATGAAATCGATGCCCGCATTGCGTTCGGCCAACAAGGTATTGTTGGCCAGACCCAGTTCAGACAGCATGACGATCAGGTCCACCTTCTCGACATTACGTAGATGGGCCACCTGCTTCTGAAGTTCCACCTCGACCTCGGAGACGTCTGGCGTTCCTGAAGAACCCGGGAAAGAACTCAGGAAGCACAGGCCTTCGGTCACCTGAGAACCTACAACCTGTGGGCCACGATCGGTAGTAAAGCCCAGCAGTGCGATCCTGATGCCCGCCACGGTCTTGATGGTATAAGGCGGAACAACGTAATCACCTTCGGGACATACCCCTGAATCAGGGGCATAACGCACGTTAGCGGCTACGGTTCCCCAACGGCCATTGCCGAAGAGTTCGACAAAACGCTGCGTGCCGTAGACATATTCCCAGTTACCGGGCGCGAATCCATCGATACCCAGCTCATCAACGACATCCACCAGGGCCTGTCCATAGGTATACAGGGCCTCTGCGGAACCCTGAATGGTGTCACCGGTATGTAACAGCAGGCTATGATCTGCATGGGCACGTATTCTCTTGATCTTGGAATAGACACGTGCCAGACCTCCTTCCATCTGACCGGTGCCGTCGGACCTCATATTGGGCCTGGGGATTAGATGGCCATGAAAATCACCCGTATGAATCAGGGTGATCTCTACTTCTTCATGCTTGGAGTCATGCTTTTTTGAGGCCATCGCAGGCATACATGCCATGGCCGCGAATGTAACGCCTGTTAGCGCGTAAATCAGTTTCCGGTTCATAGTTCCTTCTCTCATTAGTTATTAAATTGAATATGCAATCGACTGGAATGCCGTTGAACCAAAAAGAAACTATGTGCTGAAGACAACGTTGAACGAAGCATTGAGATAAGTTCGAAACTTCCGCTGTACACGATAATTTTCTTCCATGAACAACTGCAATTGAATTGGCAGACATATGCCGATAATGCGCACATTGATCTGCCCTACCTGGATCGATAACGGTGAGAGTCTAGTAGGACGAAAGTATCAAATTCAATGAAAATGATACGAACTTGATACCCTGATGCAGGCCAATGGTGAAGTTCGTGACACGACTAAAAGTTTGAAGAAATTAATGGAATATTGAGACACCGAAATGCATCAGGCCAACCTTGAACCTGGTTTCGCCGTCCTCATCCAGTCACGAAACCTGGCCGCGCCTGGCATGTTTTCGGCAGGCGACCAGGGAGCAAAGTCGGCCTCGGGTGTCGGGATATAGGCCCCCTCTTTTACCTCCAGCGCCAGGGTGCCTGACTGCTGGCAGACATAGGCATGCCAGGTACCTGGTGGCACCTCGACGGCGCGGGTCCGGTCGGGCGACATCGGGATACGCTGTTTAAGAGTACCGTCTTCTTCGAAGATCAGCAGGTCGATGGCCCCTTCCAGCACTACGAAGAATTCCCACTTGTGCGCTTCCGGGTGTCGATGCGGGCGCATATAGGTCTCGGGTTCGGTGGCAATGAACAGGCGCTGCACGTTGGCATCGAGGGCTTCGTGTACGTTCAGATGGGCACGTTGCCTTTCGCTATCGGCCGCCTTACCGGCCAGCTCATGCAGGTCTTCTGTCGTTATATTTTTTAACATGATGAGTCTCTCTTAATCGAAGCGATAATCAGCCGCCGTGAGTGAGCTTTTCCGGATCCAGTAACATCTGAAGTTCTTCACGGCTGAGATCGGTCATCTCCTCGGCCACGTCGATCACGGCACGTCCCTCGGCATAGGCCTTCTTGGCAATGGCCGCACCGGCCTCGTAACCAATCACATTATTCAGGGCCGTGACCAGGATGGGATTGCGATCCAGTGCCTGCCTGAGGTTGTCCTCGTTGACGGTAAATCCGGCGATGGCCTTGTCGGCCAGTACCGTGGACGCATTGCTCAGCAGCTCGATGCTCTGTAACAAGTTGTAGGCAATCAGGGGCAGCATCACATTGAGCTGGAAGTTGCCGGACTGACCACCCACGGTAATAGCAATGTCGTTACCCATGACCTGGGCCGAGACCATGCAGACCGCCTCAGGTATGACGGGGTTCACCTTGCCGGGCATGATGCTACTTCCGGGTTGCAGGGACGGCAGGGCAATCTCGCCCAGACCGGCCAGGGGGCCAGAGTTCATCCAGCGCAGGTCATTGGCGATCTTCATCAGGCTGACGGCAATCACCTTGAGCTGGCCACTCATCTCGACCGCGCCATCCTGACTGCTGAGCCCTTCGAAATAGTCTTCCTTACTTTCAAAGTTCACGCCCGTCATTTCGGCCAGACGGATAGAGACACGCGGGCCGAAATCAGCTGGCGTGTTGACGCCGGTACCGACCGCCGTGCCGCCCTTCACCAGCTGGCGCAGCCGTGGCAGCGAGGCATGAATCCTGGCGATGCCTTCTCTGATCTGGGCGGCCCAGCCACCCAGCTCCTGATCCATGCGTACGGGCATGGCATCCATGAGATGGGTACGTCCGGTGGTAACCACCTCCTTTAGTTCCTCGGCGCGCCGCTCGATACTGGCCGCGAGATGCTCCAGGGCCGGTAGCAGCTTTTCCTCGATCTCGATACTGGCGCTGACGTGGATGGCGGTGGGGATGACATCATTGGAACTCTGCCCCATGTTGACGTGGTCATTGGGATGCACGGGCTGATTGATATTGCCGCTGGCCAGTCGCGCGATGACCTCGTTGGCATTCATATTGGTACTGGTGCCAGAGCCGGTCTGAAAGACATCGACGGGAAACTCCTGGTCCCAGTCACCACGGCTGACCTCTTCGGAAGCGGCCTGTATGGCCTGTGAAAGAACAGGGTCGAGTTTGCCCAGGTCGGCATTCACCGAGGCACAGGCCGATTTGATCAGACCCAGGGCGCGAATAAAGGCGCGCGGCATAGCCAGGCCACTGATGGGAAAGTTTTCTACCGCGCGCTGGGTCTGGGCACCATAGAGGGCATCGACCGGGACCCTGAGCTCACCCATGCTGTCGCGTTCAATCCTATAATCCTGTGTTGTCATGTTATCTATACCTAATGCGTTTTTTCTGCCTGTAGTATAATACCGGGCTTTCTATTTATGAGGCCGGAGCCTGGCATGGAGTTATCGAGTCTGACCGCAATCTCGCCGATCGACGGGCGTTATGGTAACAAAACCGAGGGCCTGCGCCCCATATTCAGTGAGTATGGCCTGATCCGCCATCGCGTACTGGTCGAGGTGCGCTGGTTGCAGGCACTGGCCGACTTTGAACCCATTGCCGAGGTCCCGCCCCTGAGTGCGCATGCCAGCCATCTGCTGGACCACATCATTGAAAAGTTTTCCGAAGAGGATGCGCGCCGGGTCAAGCATATCGAGAGCAC
>JANTGN010000239.1 GCA_024762895.1 Thiotrichales bacterium | reverse complement strand
GGTGGCATCTGGGCCGCCAGCTCTACCAGCTCATGATCCAGGAATGGAACTCGTGCCTCCAGCCCCCAGGCCATGGTCATGTTATCCACCCGCTTGACCGGATCATCGACGATCAGGGTCGTCACATCCAGACTCAGGACAGCATCGATAAACTCATCGGCCTGTGCCTGCTCAAGACGACTACCAATCAATGTCGAGGTCACATCACTGGTATGGTACGGAGCCGAGATCATTTCCAGCCATTCGTCATGATCGCGATCGAAATAGAACTGGCTGAAGCGATCGACCAGTGGGCCTTGCGTTTGCGCAGCCATTTGCGGATACCAGAAATAGCCACCAAAGACCTCATCGGCGCCCTGCCCCGACTGGACCACCTTGACTACCTTTGAGACCTGCTCGGACAGCAGGTAAAAGGCCACGGCATCCTGCCCAAACATGGGTTCAGCCATCGCATCCACGGCCTCCGGCAGACGTTTAAGGACCTGGTCGTTGGGGATGTGAAACTTATAGTGATTGGTATTAAATCGATGGGCCACAGGATCCGAGTATTCGAACTCGCTGCCTTTCTCTTCGGGCTGGTCTTCGAAACCTACCGTAAACGTCTTGAGATCGGAGGACCCCGCCTCGGCCAGCAGCCCCACCAGCAGGGAGGAATCAAGCCCACCAGATAGCAGCACACCCACCGGAACATCGGCTATCCTGATGCGCTTATCCACGGCATTCTTCAGACCTGCATGGATGGCCTCTATCCATTCCTCCTCGGTCCTGGGAACCTCAGGCCGACGTGCCACCAGATGCCAGTAGGACTTGATCTCGGGCCTGCCCTGGACGTCAATCGTCAGGGTATGCGCAGGCGGCAATTTACGAATGCCATGAAAGATGGTTAGCGGCGCAGGCACGACCGCATGCAGGGTAAACTGATGATGCAGGCCGGCGGGATCCAGCCCCGTATCGACATCACCCGTCGCCAGCAGGGCCTGGACATTAGAGGCAAAGAGCAGGCGCCCCGAATCGAGGGAATAATACAGCGGCTTGATACCAAACCTGTCACGGGCCATGAACAGGCGGTGTTTGGTCATGTCCCAGATGGCAAAGGCAAACATCCCGCTCATACGCTGAACACAGCCTTCACCCCAGGCATGGAAGGCCTTGAGTATGACCTCGGTATCACCACTGGAAAAGAAGCGATAACCCAGACTCATTAACTCCTGACGCAGCTCGGGATAATTATAAATTGTGCCATTAAAGACAATGACCAGACCCAGTTCGGGGTCGATCATTGGCTGATGTGCATGCTCCGAAAGATCAATGATAGAGAGCCTTCGATGTCCCATCCCCAGGGGGCCATCGGAATAACTGCCTTCGTGATCCGGACCGCGCCGTTCCAGGGCCGTGAGCATGGACCGAACACGACTCAGCTCAGCCGTTCTGCCATCCAGTCGTAATTCACCACAGATACCACACATAGATCTGTCCAAACCAGTAAAGCCTTTATTCTACCATGGCACAAGGGATTCAAGACTCGATCAGTTGACCAGGACCAGTACAGGATCCCTTGCACTACATAGCGTAGAATCGATATGACTTACTCCCAAAGAGCGGCCATTAATATTTATCCATTATGCACCTACAGGCCAAACAACTAGCCCTCGGTCTGGCCTTCATCACAGGCCTGTTCGTTGTTATCCTGGGAGAGCTTCCTGGCAACTCCCTGCTGTGGCGCGAGGCCCAGAATTCTGCGCATATCCTTGCCTTTGGCGGTCTGTCTATCATTGCGCTGATCGGATTACGAACCATTGAACGGCTTAATTTATTAAAACCGCTCTGGGGCTACCTGTTGGCTGCGGTCTTCAGTCTTTCGGCAGGCTTCGCGGTGGAACTCGTGCAGTGGGGCATCGGTCGCGATGCTGAACTCCATGACATACAGCGCGACCTGATTGGGATAGTTAGTTTTCTGGGTCTGTACACTGTGTTTGATCCGGCCCTGGCTGCCTACAGACTTCGATATGGAAAAAAGCGCCTCTACGGTGTCGCCCTGCTGAGTCTCCTGCTATTCATCGCCGGACTAATTCCACTCATTAGCCTGACAATTTTCACCTACCAGAAAAATACGGCCTTTCCTCTGCTTATCGATTTTGAGCAACACTGGCCACTGGCTTTTATATCGGTTCAGGATGCCAGGATCGAGATCGTCGAGCGGCCTGATCAATGGCAGGATGAACAACAACGCCATGTCGCCAGGATGATGTTGTTTCCTGCACGGTATCCTGGATTCGCTCTGCACGAGCCGGTCGGCCAATGGTCCGGTTTTCGATATTTATCCTTTAAGATATTTGCAGAGACTGATTTGACTCTAGCCCTGCGGATTAACGATCGGCAACATAATCAGGCCTATGAAGATCGTTATACCACCACCCTCAGCGTATCACCGGGTATCAATCAGTATCGAATCTCTCTGGATGAGATACGCAGTGGTCCCAGCTT
This sequence comes from Thiotrichales bacterium, assembly GCA_024762895.1. Lineage (GTDB taxonomy): Bacteria > Pseudomonadota > Gammaproteobacteria > J044 > J044 > JANTGN01. The sequence goes on along the minus strand of JANTGN010000239.1, from coordinate 1,283 downwards.
CAGGGAACTGGATATGGACTCAATCGATAAGCTCATGCTGTTCACAACGGAACCGGAAGCACCCCTACAGATCTATGTAGGTAATTTTTTTCTGGAGTGATTCCTTCGAGGTATCAACCTCAGCTTAGCAGAGGCTTCCTATACCGCATTTCAAAGACCCACCAGGGCCTGGTTACTTGATAAATGGGTATTTTCTACTAAATTACATGGCTATATGTCTTTTGGTGACGTCGACCGGCGTAACATCATCAAGATCAACCAGACAGACACAAGGGAGCAGGCACAATGGCTGAATCGGAACTCAAGAAGGATCATTCTGAGGTCGATCCAGAAGCCTTACCCTTTGTTGCCCCCTGCAGGACCCTGAGCCTGACAGCTCCATTCCACTGGCTCAAGCTGGGATGGCAGGATTTCAAACAGGCCCCTGACGTCAGCCTGATGTATGGCGGTTTTCTGGTCCTGATTAGTTATGCCCTGGCCTATTTCACCTGGCAGATGGGTGGCTATATCCTGTTTCTGAGTTTCATCTCCGGCTTCATCTTCCTGGCGCCCATGCTGGCCTTTGGGCTTTATTCCATCAGCTGCCAGATCGAGGCTGGAAGAAAACCCCAGATTGGCTACTGCATCAGAGAAGGCAAACGGCATATCGGCAACGAGATGGTCTATTCCGTTATCCTTTTGATTATCTTCCTGATATGGGCACGCGCCTCTTCCGCCATTCATATCTTCTTTCCCATGGAGGCCAACCCGAATCTGAATGATCTGGCCATTTTCCTGGGTGTGGGTACTACCGTTGGCACCCTCTTCGCCGCCCTGGTATTCAGTGCCAGTGCCTTCTCGCTACCCATGATGCTGGATAAGAAGGTTGATACCATCACTGCGGTTCTAAGCAGCGTGAATGCGGTCCTGCGTAACAAGGGCCCGCTACTGATCTGGGCCATCATCATCGTGACCTCACTGGCTATTAGTTTCGCCACCGCCTTCCTGGGGCTGGCAGTCCTGATGCCTGTTATCGGCTATGCCGCCTGGCATGGTTATCAGGAGACCATCCTGGCCGATGACTGGCCGGACCATATCAAGCTGTCCAGCAAGAACCCAAGATTGCGAGAATAACCCCCCCTTCTTTCCTGGCCGCCATGGCCAGTCAGTATTACCCCTGGATAAGACCAGTTTTCTTCACCCGAGTCACTTTCGTCGGTACACTCTGGCGATTCCACTTTTTTAATGGACACAGTCATGACTCGAGAAGTTGATGTCGCAATCATCGGAGCCGGATCTGCCGG
>JANTGN010000238.1 GCA_024762895.1 Thiotrichales bacterium | reverse complement strand
ATGGAATCGCGTATGTCATCCATCGCCAGATGGGATGATTCCTTGGTGAAGCCTCGAAGTGCCTTGGGCGACCAACGCCTCGCCAGTTCCTTTAGGGTACTGACATCGATGTGTCGATAATGAAAATAGGCCTCCAGTTCAGGCATGTAAGGGGCCAGGAACCTTCGATCCTGGCAGATACTGTTGCCACACATAGGGGAAGCCCTTTCAGGCACATACTCCTTAAGGAACTCCAGCGTCTGCAACTCAGCTTCACGTTCGGACACACGACTTTCTATAACGCGCTGTGTCAGACCAGATTTGGCATGCTGAGTCGTACACCATTCGTCCATTCCATCAAGCAATTCAACCGGTTGATGAATGGCAAATACCGGTCCTTCCGCGAGTATGACCAGGTCTTTATTGGTAATAATGGTCGCAATCTCAATAATACGATCACATTCTGGATCCAGCCCTGTCATCTCCAGGTCTATCCATATTAGATTATCTTTATCCTGCATCTCTTACCCTTAGTGATGAGTCATGCTCAATCCTAACAGACTACACCCTAATGAAAGCTCAACAAAGCCCGAGCATGCAGAATTAATCAGTTACCCCATGTACGAGCCGTGCTCTGCATGTGGGCAATGACAGTCATTGGGTAAAAATTTTTACTAACGGGTGTCTTTCATAAGCAGCATGAATTCTGAACTTACCCATTTCCCAACAATCCATTGAATCCCTTCCAACACAGCCGACCCAACCACGTCCTTTTATACATCGATACTAAATCCCATACAAAAAACAGCTGTATCCGCTCCCGGTGGGTAGCCTTAATAGTTGCCGGGTTAATAATTAATAACATCAACCCCTGCCGCTTGGCTCAACTCGCAATAGTCAATATCTGAGTCAAGTCCCTACACTACGTCAATGGCTACTATCAACTATAAAAACAATGGATTCACCATTCCCTGCCTTCCATTGACCTGCTAGTTTTCGTATACAATACTCTCAATGTACTATCCTTTGAGGAGAACGAAATGAACAAAACCCTGGCCACTACCCTCAGCCTGCTTGCCCTTTCTACACTTCCTGTCCTGGCAGATGAAAGTGGAATTGAACATGGTAAAAAGCTTCATCAGCAGTCCTGCACTGCCTGTCATGGGAAAATGACGGGCGGGGATGGAAGTACGCTTTATACCCGCTCCAACCGCAGGGTAACCTCATTACCCGCCCTCAATGCACAGGTTCGCCGATGCGAAAGCAACCTGGAACTTAAATGGTTCGACGAAGATATCAAGGGTGTGTCTGAGTATCTGAATGCCGAGTATTATAAATTCTAATCCTATGGAGCTACTAAGGGCCCAATGTAGAGAGGTCTCAGAATCGGATAGAATTGATATCGCAACGATGATCAATGATTATCTAGGACAACTACATCCCGACTGGGTAGTGGATCAAAATCATCAGACCCTTGATCGACAATTCAGTTTCAAAGATTACTTTGAGGTAATGCTATTTGCCAATTATGTTGCCGCACTATCTAGCCAGGAAAATCACCACCCGAAAATGACTCTTGAATATAAGACGGCTCTACTTGAGTATCACACTCATTCTGCACAAGGGTTATCCATTAACGACTTCATCTGTGCAGCCAAGATAGATCAGTATCTTGGCTCTCTCTCCTGACACCTGCCTACAGCATGCCACATAAGGGCCGGCTCATATCTCGCTTTGGCGCAGAGATGCTGATAGAAGATGAGCAGGGTCAGATTCAGCGTTGCACTGGTAGAAAAAAGGTCGCATCAGCAGTCTGTGGTGATCACGTGGAATGGGAAGACACAGCGCAAGGTAACCATATCGTCAGCAGGATACTGCCACGTAAGAATCTCTTAAAGCGCCCCGCACCTGGCGGTAAAGAAAAGCTCATCGCCGCCAATATCGATCAGGTCCTGATTGTACTTGCTTACAGCATGAAGGCGAACTGGGACATGCTGGATCATTATCTGGTAGCCGCTCATAGCATGCATGCAACGCCTCTGATCCTCTGCAATAAGCTGGATCTCGCCGGTTCCCGGCAAGAGCAATATGACCAGACCCTGAGCGAGTATCGTGACATTGGCTATCGCATACTGTCCCTGTCAGCAAAGAACAATCAGGGCATGGAGGCCTTGCTGAATGTGCTCTCGGGCAAGACGAATATTCTGGTCGGCCAGTCTGGTGTTGGTAAATCATCCATCATCAAGGCCCTGCATCCAATGATTGATATTCGAATTGGGGAGGTCTCGGAAGGAAGTGGTGAGGGACAGCATACCACCAGCGTTACAACGCTTTATCATTTACCTTCGGGTGGTGAGCTCATCGACTCACCTGGGGTGAGAGACTTCAGGCCCGGCAAGCTGAAGCAATCGGACATCGAGCAGGGCTTCCCGGAATTTCTGCCCTATCTGGGCAGTTGTCGATTCCATAACTGCAGCCATAGTAACGAGCCGGGCTGTGCCATCAAGGAAAAACTGGCTACAGGGGAAATCCTACAACGCAGGTATAACAGTTATCTTCGGCTGTTGAACGAATGTGCTGATTAATCCTACATCCCGTTTTTAAAACGCTCATCGTAGGTCACTCCTGAGGCCCTCACTGCCTGCAAAGCTACTGCGTATTCGCGCAGTATCTTCAGTGCATATTCGATACGTACACGAAAATAGGCATCGGCATCTGGATTGTTTTCAGTGCCATCATTAAGAATAGTCTCAACGTTACGAAGAATGAGTTGTTCGGGAATGTAGCAGATACGATTATTTTTATAGCTGCTCATCCTGAGTTCCGCCACCGGGTAAGCACCCCCGTCACCGGATGAGACCGACACGATGAGCGCGGGTTTATGCGCCAGCTCTCCCTTGCCCCACATGAGGAAAAAATTTTTCAGGCCAGATGGCACCATACCATGCCACTCCGGCGCAATGACGACAAAGCCATCACTACTGCTCAATTCCTCAGAAATCGGAGCCAGTAACTTTTGCCAGTCTTCATTGCCCGACCAGATAGACTCATCCCATAAAGGCAGGGGGTTATCGGTCAGGTCAAAACGATAGACGCTATCGCACAAGCCCTTTTCAAGCAGCATTGTCTCTATGAACGCTGCCACCTTCAGGCTTTGCGCCTGCTCCCGACTACTACCATTAATAACCGTGATTTTCATTTCAGCCCCTGTAAAAAATTCTAGCCTGGGGGCCAGCTCATCTGGCGACCACCCAGCACATGTAAATGAATATGAAATACAGTTTGCCCCGCACCCGCATTACAATTCATGATGGTGCGATATCCCGCCTCATCGATACCTTCGTTCCTGGCGATCTCCTTCGCCGCCAGATACATCTTTCCAACCAATTCCGCATCGGCATCCTGCAGCTCATTAATCGTAGCGATATGTCGTTTGGGAATCACCAGTATATGTGTAGGGGCTTGAGGATTGAGGTCCCTGAAGGCCAGGACATCATCATTCTGATACACGATGTCCCCGGGGATATCACCCGATACTATCTTACAAAATATACAATCGGACATAATTTAACTCCTTCAATAATCCTTACGGCCCTCAAAGGCATGCGTCAGGGTTCCACTATCGACATATTCGAGCTCTCCCCCAACAGGCACACCATGGGCTATTCGAGTGGTCTTTATACCGCGCTGGTGCGCCATCTCACTGATGTAATGCGCCGTGACCTCACCTTCTACAGTGGTATTGGTTGCCAGGATGATCTCACTGACTTCCTTTTCATCCAGTCGCA
>JANTGN010000237.1 GCA_024762895.1 Thiotrichales bacterium | reverse complement strand
AACCCCAGCAGGGCCATAAAATCAAAGGGTTGTCCAAAGATAAACAGGCCAACCCCAACACCTATAGAGGCCAGTGGAACGGTCAGCCATATCACCAGGGTCTTGCGAACCGAGTTAAACAGGACAACCACGATCAGCACCATGAGAACTACGAAAATGGGAATACTGGAAGCCAGGGCCTCCTGGGCCTCTGTCTGCGACATATATTCACCTTCCCACTCAAGCTCATAACCTGGGGGAAGCTCCATGGCCTCGATCTTCGGTTTCACTTCTGCAAATAACACCGAATTCAGGACGCCGGGGGTGGGATCCGCAGACACCTTGTACCACCGTTTTCTATTTTTACGATTTGAACTGGGGTCTACCCAGACGGTTTCATAACCCGAGGTTACCTGTTCAATAGGTACATAGCTCTGCAGCCCACTACTCCAGACCTGTATATTGCCGAGCTCCCTCGCGCCCGCTCGATCGGCCTCGGAAGCGCGAACATAAATAGGCAGAAGCTCATCTTTTTCACGATACACCCCGGCTCTGAATCCCTCAAAGTTCATTTCCAGGGTATTGGCGAAGTCTTCGCGACTGACACCGACCTTGGCCGCACGATCCTCATCAAAGACGGGCCTTACCTCGAGTTTGCGATCACCCCATTCGTTACGGATAGCAACCGCACCCGCTTCCCTGAGGATCTGAGAGGCCTCATTACCCAGCCTTCTTAGCTCATTCGGGTCTGGCCCATAGAAGGTTGGTTCAACAGGCGGCTTGCCTGGCCCAAGTAGAACCTTGTGTATCCGCGGATTGATTCTGGGCAACTGATCACCGATCCAGCGATAATACTCATCTCTTAGTGCATCGATCACCTGGTGATCATGCACAGTCACCAGCATGAAGGCATAGGAACTGGGATTCTTCTCCGGCTCATAAGTCAGGATAAAGCGAGGAGCGGGACTGCCTACGAAGGTGGTGACCTCTTTCACGCGTTCATCCGCCAATAACCGGTCCTGCACCTGACGTGCGTAGTCTTCAACGGAACGAATATCGGTGCCCTTGGGCAGGAAAAGGTCAATAAAAAATTGCTCGCTGGTCGCATTCGGGAAGAAGCTTTGCTTAAGCTGACCAAAAAGGAATATGGCGCCAATGAGCATGGCAATCGCAAGCCCTACCGTAATGTAGCGATACCGAATGGCCTGAGCGAGGACACGCTCCAGGATCCCAGGCTTATCATCACTGGGCTTAGCCTCTTTATCGGCAGGCTTGACCTTGATAAACATAACCCCCATCAATGGCACGACCGTAATCGCGATCACCCAACTCAGCATCAGGGAATACAGAATGACCAGGAACAAGGAGCGCGTATATTCACCGGTAGAATCATCGGAAAGGCCGATGGAACCAAAGGCCAGTACGGCGATGACTGTGGCGCCAAACAGTGGCCACATATTCTGGTTGACCACCTCCTTGGCGGCCTGAAGCCGTTCCATGCCTTTCTGTATTCTAACCAGCATACCGTCGATAACCACAATGGCATTATCGACCAGCATGCCCAGGGCTATAACGAGCGCCCCCAGCGAGATGCGTTCCAGCAAGACCCCCTGCATCTTCATAAAGATGAATGTTGCCAGTACGGTCAGGACCAGGGCGACTCCAATAATGGCGCCACTACGAAAACCCATAAACACCATGAGCACGATGAAGACGATCGCGACCGCCTCGGCCAGATTGACGATGAAGGCACTAATAGAAGCCTCGACTCGCTCTGACTGAACATAGAGCGGATGAACATCCAGCCCTACGGGCATAAAGGGCTCAAGCTCAAACAGGCGTGCTACGAGAGCATCGCCCATCTCGACGACATTACCACCCAGGGCAGTGGAGATGGCAACGACGACAGCATCCTCATCGTTATATATCACCTTGTCGTTGTAGGGCTCCTTATAATCCCGGATGACCCGGGCGAAGTCCTTGAGATAGATCAGACGTTTCTCACCTGTGAGATTTTCATCCCCGCCCACCACAAGGTTTTCAATATCCTCAACGGTATCAACCCTGCCTGTAGGGTTGATTCGTATATACTGGTCTCCGGCACGAAACCGTCCCGACTCAACATGGACATTTTTTTCCTCCAGCGCCTGAAAGATAGACTGCAGGGAAATCCCCAGCTGGGTCATGCGCGCACGATCGACATCGACATAGATCGTTTCCTGCTGTGCCCCCTGGATTATGACCTTGGCCACGTCCTTGACCTGCAGCAACTCCTTTCGGAGGTACTTAGCAAACTCTTTCAGTTCAGCATAATCGTACCCATCCCCGGTAACCGTCAGCATGATGCCGTAGACATCCCCAAAGTCATCATTCACGATGGATGGGAGGGTGCCCGGTGGAAGCTGCGCCTGCACATCCCCTACTTTGTTGCGTAATTTCTGCCAGACTGCTGGCAGGGTCTCACGATCATACTTCTTCTGCATCTCCGCGGTGATACGCGATACGCCATCGACATTAATCGACCAGATGCGCAACAACTCGCCCATTTCCTGGATCTTGGTCTCAATCTTGTCGGTGACCTCCTCCTCGACCTGCTGAGCCGTCGCACCCGGGTAGTAAGTCGTGATGATCGCCTGTTTAATGGTGTACTCGGGATCTTCGAGACGACCCATCGAGTTATAGGACCCGATACCAGCAAAGACGACAAATATGGTCAGAACCCAGGTGACGACCCGATTCTTGATGGCAATCTCGGCAATATTCATGGCTTATTCACCAAAGGTGCCAGTGAAGAGCCTTACCTTCTGGCCTTCCTCGATCTGATGCACGCCGGCGCTAACGACACTTTCACCTGCCTTCAGGCCGGAGACAACTCGAATTCTGTCACCGACCAGCTCCCCCGTCTCTACCTCTCGGGACTGAACAGTCATGGCATCCAGGTCAATCACCCAGACGAGTTTTCGCGGATCACCACTGGGGTCGGCAAAGACCGCGGTATTGGGTATAAGGATTTCGAAATCTTTTGAGCCATAAAGTACAGCCAGGTCTATATCGACCTCGGCAGTCATGCCCGGTAGTATCGTGATCCCCTCAGGAGTATCCAGGACAAACGTGGCTTCGAATGTCCTGGTTTGTTGATCAGCACGAGTGGCTATTTCTTTATAAACAAGTGGATATCGATGCCCCTCCGATGTAAAACGCGCATAGGCAGTAGTCGGTCGTTCCTCGGGAGGCCGTTCATCACGTTCATTGAAATCACGTATCCTCAACAGCAAGCGTTCAGGCACATCAAACTTAATGTCCAGTTTCCCGGAATTCTGCAGGGCCAGAACGGGTTCCTTAGCCTGTACCTCCTCATTATTCTGTACATAGCGTTTAGCGATCTGCCCTTTAAAGGGGGCCTTGAGACTGGTATAGGAAAGATCCAGTTTCGCCTGCTCCAGGTTGGCCTTGCTGGTTCTGAAGTTCGCCTCCAGTTTGTCGAAATCCATCTTGGAAATGAAGCCATCCTTGACCAGTTCCTGACCACGATCATAATTCGCCTTGGCCTCGTCATACTTGGCCTTACGATCATTGAGCCTGGTCCGATAATCTTTCTGATCCAGCCTGGCCAACAGTTGTCCCTTTTCTACCAGGTCCCCTTCCTTGACGGGCAGTTCCACAATTAGCCCCGGCACCCTGAAGGAGACTTCTGCCCTCTGACTGGCAAAGACCCTGGCCGGCAGACGCCGTGTCTCGGAGGCCTCGTCCCCACCGATCACATAGGCCTTGACGGGTCTGGGCAGTTCCTCAACAACGACAGGCTCTTCCTTTTCACAACCCAGCAAACCCA
>JANTGN010000236.1 GCA_024762895.1 Thiotrichales bacterium | reverse complement strand
CCCCTCTCGATTACCTGTAGCTTTGGTGTCACTTCTTTTCGCTGTGTGACCACCAGCTTTGAAGAAGCCTTGTCCAACGCGGATAAAGCACTGTACCAGGCGAAAGCGGAAGGTCGAAACCGGGTCATCGTGCACGATACTAACAAAGGTGAAACTCAAGAAATCAAATGCTAACAGTCAGAATAAACTAAAGCAGGGATGCAAGCCCCAAACATTGAGATGACACATAACCAGCCTGAATACCTGAAAAACCGTATTCTCCTCATTCCTTCCTTAATACGAAAACCTGTTATTTTCCTTAAATGGTTATATCTATCCAGGGAAATGCAGATCACTATATTCCTGTCAGTCCTGTTTTTATTTATTCCTCTCTACCTGCCCCAGCTACTCGAACCCGTCCTCAATAGCCTGTATCCACCGATCCCCGAAAAACGCTTATTCGGGTTAGTCTCTGGCGTATCGACCAACCCTGACCTCGAGTTTGCCCGGTCCACAGTCAGAATCTCTTCATGGATCCTCTGGTCGGGGTTAATTATCATGATGTTATGGGTGTTTCTGCCTCGAATAGTGACATTTGCAGACAGGAAACTAAGGTTCAAGGAAGCGGCTGCAGACAAACTTGTCCAGGAAAGGCCCGGTGACAGCCTTATTCTTTATAACGAAGCACTTCAATGGGCACTCAACCCCGACATTGAGTCCGCTCTTAAGGATAAAATTGAGGCGGTAAACACCCAGTTTTCCACTGAGCAACAGGTAGCCCCACTACCGACGGAACGCACCATCGCTATTGATCCGGCCTCTACCGTTGCCAGCTCAGAGAATACTGACACTCGAGAATCCGCCCTTATCGAGGATCGTTACAGAATACGACGTCGACTTGGCGAGGGGGCAATGGGTATTGTTTACCTCGCACATGATGAGCGCTTAGGTCGAGACATCGCCATCAAGCAGCTTTCTCCAACCCTGATTGGGAACGCGGAACTCATGGCCAGGTTCCGGCAGGAGGCCAAGGCCCTTGCCCGCCTGATTCATCCCAATATCGTCCAGGCCTATGATTTTATAGAAGACGAAAACCAGGCATGGATATCCATGGAATATATCGAGGGTCAGGGTCTCGATAGCATGCTGACTGATCAGCCCATGGCCCTGGATTCAGCACTGGAGCTGGCCGCTCAGATCGCTCGCGCCATGGCTTATGCCCATCAGAGAGGTGTGGTTCATAGAGATCTCAAACCCGCGAATATACTGGTTACGCCTGCAGGAACCGTCAAGATTATGGATTTTGGTGTCGCCAAGCTCAATGAATCCGGCATGCAGACCCGTGTGGGCACCATCATGGGGTCACCGGTGTTCATGAGCCCCGAGCAGGCCTCTGGAAACGAGGTGGACCATAGTACGGATATCTATGCACTGGGTATTATTTTATACCGTATGCTGACAGGCACATTTCCTTTCAGCGGAGATGCCAGGTCCATTATTGCCCAGCACCTGACTAAAATCCCTGATAATCCCGGTGACAAACGTTCCGACCTGCCCCAGGAGCTACAGTCTCTGATTTCCAGGATGCTGGAAAAAGCACCAGAAGACAGACCTCAGAGCATGGATGAGATTGTCGCATCTATAGAGTCAGTTGCAACGCATCTCACGGATCATTAACTATTTCGAATTGGGCTTTCATCTCTATTGTGACCATGCCATCCAGGAATTTTTTCACCTCAGAAGTATCTTTAACAAGAATGAGGCAAAATCCTTTGCCATTAAAGTTGGAATTATCTCAGGGAGATGGATATGCGACTGATCACGATACTGGCTCTACTGCTTATTAACGTCTATGCCACTGCGGCGCCTATCACCCTTAATTCAGCCAACCAGGGCGGTGACAGCCTGTTTAACGGACTCCTGCTAGAAGGTGCTGCCAATCCCACGGTTGGTGTTGTGCTGCTACATGGCCGTTGTGCCGCAGCCAACGGCCCGGTGGTGGAGGAACTCAGGAACAGCCTGAACCGTGCGGGTTATACCACCCTGTCTATCGACACCCCCCTGCCTCAGAACGGCCTTTGTGATTTTCAGAGCTACATCAACGATGTGTCTGGTAATAACTATGTCTTTCCTGAACTCTATGCCCGTATTCGTGAATCCATCGATCATCTTCAGACCCTGGGTATTCAGGAGGTCGTCATCGTCGGTTTTAGCCTGGGTTCTCGTTTTGGGTCTGCCCATATCGCCAGAGGACAGCTCATGGAACTACCCATTATTGGCCTGGTCGGTGTAGGCATGTATGCCACCAGCAATGTCGACCCCCTGGATATCAGCCTGACCATCGATGAAGTGACCATTCCAGTCCTGGATCTCTATGGGGACGAAGACCTTAACGCGGCCAATACTCAGCCCCAACGGCAGACGGCCTACCTTTCCTCAGGCATGGGTACAGTCTATACACAGGTCGTCCTGGATTGCGGGGCCAGCCTGACGACCTCCGAGTGTCATCAGTTGTCGGGACTCAAGGGCAACGACAACCAGCCGCTGGAATATGTCGTCAACACCTGGATGGACTGTTTTGCACCACTGGATGGAACACCTGTCTGTTCGGCCATACAGATCAATCCGCCTTCGACAACGGAAACCAGCAGTGGCGGTACCGGTGCCATTAACCTGATGACTCTCATCATGGGCCTGCTACTGCTATTGGGCTCCTGCGCCAGGAAAAGGCTGTAGGTCTGAGGGGCTGGCTGTTACGCCTTAACGTCATCAACCCAGCGTTTGAGTAGTAAGACCTCGTTTTTCAGATACGCAGGATCATGATAGGCATGGGCCATGACGCTAATCCCCTGGCCACGACCCAACAGATGCAGTGCCAGCCGCGTAGCCCTGGGTTTGCGTAGCCCAAGATCCTGAAACTGGCGGGTCAGCCAGTCGCGAAACAGATCAAACATCTGGCGAGACTCCTGCTGGAGTTCGGCCTCGCTTTTCCCTAACTCGGTATTCAGTGACCCCATGGGACAACCATATTCGACGATCTCTTCTCCACTGATGAGGATCATCTGTACAAAACGCTTAATACGTTCCCTGGGTTCAGGGATATCACCATCCCAGGATGCCAGCAGCGCACGGATACTCTCCAGCCGATGCGCGATCACGGCCTGGAGTATCTCGTTCTTGGTCCTGAAATAATAGGTGATATTTCCCCGATGCATACCGCTGGCCTCCACGATATCGCTGAACGAGGTCTGCTGATACCCTCGCTCATAGAACAGGCGATTTGCCGTCTCGATAATATGCAGACGACTGCGTTCGCCCTTGGATAGACCTGTGTGTTCCGACATAGCGCCATTATGTTGGGTCACTCATGGCTCGGCAAGTCAGGTGATGGGCCTGGCCATCTTCATGGCTCCATGCCGGGATTGTTCCATCTCGGTGATCTGTCGTCTGAGTGCGGAACGCCAGTCATGCTGAGGACGATAGCCCAGTTGTCTGATCGCCCGTTGATTATCGGCATCGACCTCTTCCAGCAGGTGCACAATACTCCTCGTAACCAGGGGGTCCCAGGGTACCAGCGGGTCCAGCAGTTCCATCATTCGCGCAAAGGGATAGGCTATAAAAAATGGCACTGTAAAGTGGGGCCTGGGATAACCCCAGGTCTCATGAATAAAATCAATCACCTCGCGCGTCGTCGGCACCTCGGGCCCTACAATATTAAACGATGCATAGGGGGGCAGCTCAGCTGACCTGACCGCAGAGACAAAGGCCTGCCCCACATCTCGTCCATCGATAATCGGCATACTGGTTCGACCACCATCAATCCAGGGTACCAG
>JANTGN010000235.1 GCA_024762895.1 Thiotrichales bacterium | reverse complement strand
CACGAAGGCACTGATTTTATATTTTCTGATTGGCTCATAGTTCAGTGGTAAGAGCAGGGACAGGCTTAATATCCAGAGCAGGGTGATGAAGAAATCAAGACCCAGCAACAGGGTCAGGATGAATAACACACCTAGATAAATAGTTGTAGCCATGCGTAGAGGCAAACGTAAATAGGTAAGAATACCGATTGTTAAAATTAAAACGAGGATCATCATGTTTTTATCCTCTAGTCATTGAAGTTATCCGTAACTAAGCCGGTTTCTTTTTACCGAGAGTGTTCAGGTCGTGTACCTGTTTCCTGGTATCGTCTGATTGATGGTTCAGGTACTGTGCCTCAAGAACCCTGGGGTCGATATTGTCCATATCAGATACACCTTCTCGATCCCAGGGTAATGCACGGTAGATGGCGAGTTCATCAAAACTCAGCATGGGATACTTGATGATGTCGAAATAGGGCGAATAATCGAAATCCTTTGGCGTATAAAGTTTGTGGTTTCTTTTGAGTAAGTGCATTTGTCCTTCGTCATCCTGGGCGAGTACCGGCAAGATAGGAAAATGTACGCTATGGAAGGCCTCGGCGATCATCGAAGAACAGACCTCCTGTGTAGCCACACCGGTGTTATGGGCAAATAGGCTTGAGCGCCAGGTGCGCGGCAAAATGCTGTAAGGGAACATGAATCGCGCAAGATCAAGGATTTGCCGCACATCATAATTGGAGCCTAGTCGCGATGCTGCATGGCGTATCACTGCAATGGCATCCTGTCGTGACAACCCTTTGGGTCGACAGATCCTCAGATGGTAACCTTCATGCCGGCTTAGAGATGATACGACCGTACCTTCTCCAAGCAATGCCTCAACGATGAGTGGATCACCTGGGTCTGGGTCTGTATGCATATGATCCAGCACGTAGCGACGGGTTGCCGGATCTTCAATATCATGTAAGCGGCCAATATAAAGAGCAGCATGGGTCCAGGCACTGAGTGTAATGGTTTTGATAATATCGCTGACGTGGCTACGGCCCTCTACGAGCAAGACATCAGCAGGCCTTATCTCATATTGGAGGCGGTCGTAATCGGATAAATGCTCACTGCTGCCTGGCGGTTCATACGCCAGCCATGAGGTCAGTTTCTTCCATAACCACTGATGTATCCTGATATCCATAAAGCACCTCGATATAAGGCGCCAGCCTTTGGTAGTAAATCATTATTCTTTATCTATTGATTCTAGACTATCTACAGGCGTTTGAAGTTCCCAGTGGCATGTCAGGACTATGTCAGCTGATCAATTGCCGTTTTGACCTGATCAATGGCAGTACGCAAAGCTATTACGGGTGTGTAAAAGTGTGGAGAAAAACGGACTCCACCACCGCGAAAGGCGCATAGAATGCCTGCCGCCATCAGATGTTGATAGAGTTTTTCGGAGGAGATCCCGGGGTAACTAAAACATAGAATCCCTGAGCGCCGATCGTCAGCAGTTGCGCTGAGAATATCGCAACCCAGTTCTATTAGGCTCGATTCCAGTTGCAGGCACTTGTTGATAATGTCCTGGAAAATAGCCTCTATACCGATTTCATGAATCAGTTCCAGACTGGCCCTGAGGCCATGAATTCCCATATTGTTGGGGCTGCCGCATTCAAAGCGTCTGGCGCTTAAAGCCGGTGTCCAGTCCAGACGGTCGAAGTCTCCCATCTCTTCCATCATGTGCCAGCCAAACTGATTCAGCCTGAGTTGAGCCATTGATTCAGGTCGGCAGTAAAACAGGGCGACCCCTTCTGGCCCCAGCATCCATTTATGACCATCAGCGGCGACGAAGTCGGCATGGCAGGCCTGAACGTCAAAAGGAAGGGCGCCCAGGCTTTGTATGGCATCGATACAGAACAGAATATGATGATCACGGCAATGCCTGCCCAGAATTTCAAGATTAAGGCGCAGGCCAGTAGCATAATTAACTGAACTTACCGATATTAAGCGTGTTCTCGAAGAACAGGCCTGGATGATGGCCTGCTCAGGATCATTGCCAGCGATGTCAATTGTTAATAGTTCAATGTTATACCGGTCTTTAAGTGATTCCCAGACAACACGGTTAGAGGGGAACTCCCCCTTTGGTATAATCACCTGATCACCGGGTTGCCAGTCGATACCATAAGCCACCAGTGATAAGGCCTCAGAGGTATTCTTTAACAAGGCTACGGTGTCTGCTGATGATGCATTGATTAGCCTGGCTCCGAGTTCACGCAGGGACTGTTCTATATCTAGCCAGGCCATGTAATTATAGGATCCGAGGCGCATGTTCTCGTTGGCAAATGCGCAAACAGTCTCAACGGTGCGTAATGGCCATGGGCCTACACCGGCATGATTAAGATGTATGATAGAGGCGTCGAGTGGAAATTCTTTTTCTAAATCAAGTGTACTCATGAATAAAGGTTCATCCTGAATGGAAAAAATTGCTGAAGAATATCTAGACGAAATTCTGGCTAAAAAAATCGATCTGCTAAGCAGTCAGCAATTGAGTATCATTATAGCCCACATGGTGGCTGTCGTTCTGTTCTATTACATCAGCAAAGATGTCATTCCTGAAGTGCATTTACTCGTTTTTGTCTCCCTGATTCTGGGCTTTGGGTTGTTGCGTCTGACGGTTTATTATCGCTATGCCTATGGCTCCAAGTACGTCTTTGATGCGCCAAAATGGGCCGTGCGATTTACCCTGATATCCACCTTTTCCGGCATACTCTGGGGTGGTTCCAGTTTCTGGTTTATCAAACCGGACTATCCCTTACACCTGATTTACGTGCTGATGATCTACATCTCCCTGGCGGCCAGTTCGATGGGGGCGCTTTCGGCCTATCTGCCGGCATTCGTTATGTATTCAATCCCATTAATGGGGCTGATCAGCATCAAGCTATTGTTTTTCTCAGGCGGTGACCTGACTGTTCTGGGTGGGCTGTCCTTTACTTTTTTACTGATCGGGCTTTATTACAGTTACAGGCTCAGCCGCTCGAATCAGCAACACCTGTTACTTGGCTATGAAAACATTGAACTGGTCAATAGTCTGAAGGTTCAGAAGGACCTGGCTGAAAATGCAAACCGAGCCAAGTCACGTTTTCTAGCCGCGGCCAGTCATGATCTCAGACAGCCATTACACGCCATGGGACTTTATCTCAATGTCCTCACCGATAGTGTCGATGATAAAAATAAAAGCCTGGTCCAGCGGGTCGTTCAGTCGATGCATGCCCTGGAGGGCCTGTTAAATGCACTGCTGGATATCTCTAAGCTGGATGCAGGGATTGTAGAGGTGCATCGAAAGCCTATTTTACTGAATGAACTATTTCGTAAAGTCGTCGAGGGACTCGGACCACTGGCGGAAGAAAAAGGCCTGGACATTAAATGGCGTCCCAGTGAGGTGGTCGTTCATTCTGACCCCGTATTACTAGAACGGATTATTCGAAATTTTGTTTCCAATGCCATACGTAATACAAGCCAGGGCAGAATCCTGGTCGGGGCCAGGCGCAGAAGCGATACCATGTGTTTACAGGTATGGGATACTGGTCCTGGCATACCGGAAGAGGAACTGGCCAAGATTTTTGAAGAGTTTTATCAGATTGAAAATCCTGAGCGTGATCGAACCAAGGGGCTGGGGCTGGGGCTTGCGATTGTCAATCGAATGTCCATGTTGTTGGGGCACTGGGTTGATGTGCATTCCAGGGTCGGAAAAGGTTCTGTGTTCGAGGTCTGTGTTCCCATCAGTACGGAAAAGGTCGAAGAGGAGAGCAGTAAACTCACCACAAGTCAGAAACTGGCCAGGCCATTGAAAGG
>JANTGN010000234.1 GCA_024762895.1 Thiotrichales bacterium | reverse complement strand
AACTGAGTGCGGGGGAGTCGACCAGACTCAGGATATCGAAGCAGGCCACCTGTTCACTCACAATACTGTCCAGTTCACGAATGGCCTGGCTTTGATCCAGGATTTCTTCGATCTCGACTGAATCCGGGTCCTGGTCCATCCGGCCTTCCAGACTACGTACCACTGATCGAACCGCTCCAGTTTTCAGCAAAAGCTTTGATGAAAGCGCCAACAAAAGCGAATACACAAGACCGGATATGCTGGCCTCCTGCAGAGGTATTTCCCTTAAATAAACGAGATTCGATTTAGTGGCCTGATCCAGCTCAGTCGTATGCAGGGTAATGCATAGATTTTTCTGACACAGGAATGTCAGCTGGCAGGAATTTGATACATCATCACCAAGATAATCAGGGATCTGGAATAGTACTTCCCTTGTTAGCGGGATCACACGGGTTGTCATCATCTGTTCGGTGATGATCTTATTGGCCAGATCGGTGATATTCAGTTTTTCCAGCCAGGCCGACAGTTCTTCGACCTGATAGGCCGCTACATCGATCCAGTACTGCCCTGCCCCTTTCTGCCAGTTTTCGTACAGGTCTTCAAATGAAACCTCCGCCAGATGGTTATCGTCGGTTATTTGAAAGCAGGTAATATTCATAGAGCTTCTGCCATTATATTAGGGGACTTTAGCTTTTAAGATGGACAGGATTCATTCTGCGCTGCTTAGATAGCATATTCAAACAAAGTCAGTTCTTCCATCTATAAACCAGGATTTCGTCTACAGCAGAGCACTGCTAAGCCGAAATGAATTTTCAAGAAAACGACCTGCAAGGCTACGTTGTGCCCAGACAACAGGATCAAGGGTGACGGAATCATCCAGATAAGTCTGCTGTAATTGGCGTATATCTTTCGAAAACTTCTCGTCATAAACAAACAGCGAGACCTCATAATTGATCCAGATACTACGCATATCCAGGTTCACGGTGCCAAACATCGTTATTTTACCGTCAACGGTAATCGACTTGGTGTGCAGCAAGCCACCTCGGTAAAGCTGAATTTCTACCCCTGCCTCCAGCAACTCATCGTAGTAAGACCGACTGGCGTAGCGCGTCAATAGCGAATCGACCTTTTCCGGTACAATCAGCCTCACCTTCACACCACGCGCCGCTGCACCGCGTAATGCCCGGGTCATGGAATCATCCGGCGCGAGATAAGGCGTGGTCAGCACCAGTTCATCCCTGGCCGCGTTGATCAATGCCAGCAACATCTGCAAGAGGCCATCGCCTGAATATCCCGGACCTGATGGAACGACCTGAATGTCGACGTCACCATCAGGTTTGGTAAAACTCAGCCTGGCACTGTCAACAACTTGCTTGAGTGACTCACCGGTCTCAAGCAACCAGTCACTCACCATGGTTGCAGTCAGCGAGGAGACAACAGAACCCTGAAAACGGGCCATCGCATCCACCCATTCACCCACACCCGCACCCTGTTTAAAATATCGTGGATCGACCAGGTTCATACTGCCCGACCAGGCTACCGTTCCATCAAGTACGACGATCTTTCGATGAACACGCAGATCCGTACGGCCCACAAAGGCTCTGAAGATACCCACGGGTAATGCCGCACAAAGCTCTACCCCAGCGTCGCGGAGTTGTTGCGGTTGTGAACCTTTCCACCAGGCACTGGCCCCCAATGCATCAATCAGGAGCCTGCAGGAAACCCCTCGACTGGCAGCACGAATAACTGCCTCTAGCACCTTGTCCGCCGTGCCACCTTCATTCCAGATGTAGAATTCCATGAGTACGCAGGTCTGCGCATTATCGATGTCCGTCGCAATCTGATTGAGGATTTCCTGCGTATCGGAGAACAGTTCATAGCGACTGCCCTGAACGGTCGATACACCAATTATATTCCGTCCAATTTGATTAAGCCCTTTTACCTCCTGAGAATGACGCGACCAGTCAACATCCATCAGGCCTTTCTTAATGGCTGTTTCAAAGACCTCTTTAAACTGTCTCCTTAACTGCTCAATTCTTGTGCCGCGCTGACGTCCAATGCGATGTTCTCCAATCAGCAGATAGATCAGGGCGCCACCAACAGGAATAATTGCAACAAGAAAGAGCCAGGCAAATGCTACGCCCGCTGGTGGCCGCCTCATAATGACACGCCAGGTTATACCTATGATAAAAAGGGCCTGTACAATCGAAACTATCGCTATCTGATTAATCATTAGGTTCACAGGGTTCGCCTTTTAGTTTTTCATCACTCAGTATCGAATGACAGTATTATGGATCAGTCCTGTGTTCTTTGACATTTCAGTATTTTCCGGGCCTGGTAAAAGCCCAATCTCAATATTGAAGATGATGCGCAGGGTCACTGGTCCTGATTAAACGTCCCGGCACACATCGCTCTGTCATCAAAAACCATATTTCATAGTAATCATCAGGCGGTTCGCATGGCCAGACTGGTCATTCTTATTGGTCCGCTCACCCCAGTAATACTCACCGCCAACATCCATGCGCTTATAAGGCCGATAAATCAGATTAAATGCTGCGTAGCGGGTCTGTTTCAGCGCATCATCGGGCTGAACACTGAGGTTATCTATTCTGAGATAACTACCCACAATGGTGGAACGCAGCTTATCCGTCCACCAATGCTGGTAGGCGGCATAACCACCGATCTCATTTAACGCCGTGAGTTCATTCGTTACATCGTTGTAGACTGCATCCTGACCATTGGAGGCTGAAGCGAGATCCTGGATATAGCGCCCGATGCCAGCACCACCAGTAACCTGGAACTGGAAGTTGTCTTTCGATTTTGGCACCTTCACCTGTCCGGAGAAGGCCAGCCCCCAGCCGAAGGTCGAGTCCTTATCCGTGCCAGCAGTACTTTCTGCAACCAGTTGACGCAGGAGTACGGCCCCTTGTAGGTGGCCCCAGGGTTGGTTCCAGTTGACCTTTGAGACAAAGTCGGGAAGATCGCGTAAGCCGGTGCCGTTTTGCACGGCCGTTTCGGGTTGCTCGATGGCAAGTTCAACTACCAGTAGATGAGATCTGTCAACTGACAAAGAATAACGCAGCTGGCCCTGGCGTAGCGCTATGGCTGCATTGGGACCCTCAAGATCGAACTGGTCGGGAAAGGCCTGCAGGTCCATAAAGGTCGAGTTGGCTTGCCCGGCCAAGAAGGTGGCCCCGGTCTGAAAACCTATTCCCGATACGTAGGCCTGACGGAGTCGTGGCTGAATGGCACCCTGCTGTACATTGCCGGAAAAATCGATAGAAATAAAACTGTTGATATCACCCACTTTGGTTTTATTAGTCTTCGTCTCAAAGGTGAGTCGCGTGGACCGAAGATCAAATTGTGTATCTGCGGTGTTATCCGTGGGTACCGGGATGTTCGAAGAAATAAATTGACCATAGGGATAGCCTGCGTCCTGAAAACTACGGATCAGGTTAAGCTGGACAAAGCCCCCAAACTTGAGCTCCGTCTGACTACCGGACACGGGAATCCAGCCTTCGTCAGCCTGCACAAACTGCTGGTTTCTGGGGTCTCTCACCAGCTTTTCAAACATCAACCGCTCCCACTCCAGCACTGTGGGGTTTTGATCGGTAGCTATGTCTTCTGCGAGCTGCTCTGCACTGGCCGGAGTCACAGGCTGCAACTGCTTGTTTAAATCCTGTACCTGCTGTTTAAGTTCCAGGATCGACTGGCTTTGCGCATCAAGCTGCTCCTGCTGCGCCTCAATGGTCTCACGCATCTCCTGGGGCTGACGTTCGCCCTCTGCCCAGGCGGCAGGACTCATTGATAAACCGATTACAAACAGGGGGACTACAAGATGAATAAGGGCTTTGCTTATACACATCAATTAAAACCTC